>JAIRMF010000051.1 GCA_031258895.1 Dysgonamonadaceae bacterium
GACCACTACTCTCAGGCCGAGCCCCCCAAATATCCCGAAGGATTCATCAACCTGACCTTAGTCTCAAACGGCGACAAAGGAACGGGATGGGAATGTAAAAACGCCCCAAACTACGACAGCCGCAGCACCCCCGACGTAATAGTAATCTACTCCCCAGGCGAGTACAAATTCGTCGGCTCAACGAGCGTAAACAACATCCAAGTGGCCGAGAACGTTAAAGACGTAATCATAGAACTCCGCAACGCATACATAGACGTCGCAAGTCAGTCCAAGGCAGCGATAGACATACGCGGCGGGGCCGAAGCTACCATCAAGCTGTACGGCGAAAACTACCTCGGAGGCGGCCCAAATGCCTCCGGAATCAACGTACCACACAAGGGAGGCAGCGGAAAAGTCCCCTCTACCGCATCCGTCATCATAACAAGCGCCTCAGGAGACGGCTCCATCGAAGGTTACTTAAAATCCACCTGCGGGACATTCGCCGCCGGTATCGGAGCCTCCAACCAAGTCCACACAACACACGGCAAAATCACCATAAACGGCGGCACAATCGAATCTATCGGCGGTGGAGAGTTCCCCGGAATAGGCGGAAGAATAGTAAGCGGAGCGATAGAGAGCAGTATAACCGTCAACGGCGGAAAAGTAACCGCGGTCGCCGGTAGCGGGTCCGCCGGAATCGGGTCAAACAAAGCCAACATCAATTTTGGACAAATAAATATCGCCGGCGGTAGCGTCTACGCCTCCGGAAACGGCAACGCAGCCATCGGAGGAGGCTCCGGAAAGATCAGTATCACCGGCGGAACCGTCGTAGCACGCAACACCGTCAACAGTGACGGCGCACCCACCAAGCCAGGGTTCGGCGGAGCCACCGACATAGTCGTCACAAACGCCTCAATCATAGCGACCGGCATAGAATCAAAAATAACAGTCACAAACTCTACCGTCCTAACCAGCCATCTTACCGGCGCATTTACCGACGGTGGAAACGCCTTCATCGTAAAAGACGCAGACCTCTCGCTCGCACAACAGGCAATCAAAACAGATGCAACCGGAGAGTCAATAATAAACACCAACCTTCTGCTAAAAGGCAACACAACCGTCCCAGCAGAAAACAGACTGATAATTCCGGAGGGCGAACACCTGGTTATAAACGACAACGTCACGCTTGTCATCGAGGGCGCTATCGTTCTTCGCGGCGGCCTGACGTGTAACAGAGGCAATATCGTCGGCAAGGAAAAGATAATTATCGAAGGCAACGGCTACTTCTCCGATTGCGGCCAAACAAACACCGGAAAGATATCGTCCGATGCTGTTGAGTCTGCCGTTGTCGGGCTAAGCGGAGGAATCTCCGTCCGACTGTCCGTTCCGGCCAAGATAGGCGTCTACACCCTGTCGGGACAAAAGGTATACAGTGGCGTAGGCTTAGCGGGCGCTAACACAATAACCCTGAAAAAGGGCCTATATATAGTCAGGGTCGGCGCAAAAGGCTACAAGGTTCTAGCAAAATAGCGATATTACGACGCAGTTGTTCCGGTTAGGATTCTAACGATGCTTACTGAAAAGGGTACAATAAAATTATTCGTGTTATCTGTAGCGGTGGTGATGTTTTCCTGCGGCAGCAACGAGCATGATTTCCTCTCACAGTCGCTAACCCTCGCCGGCACTAACCGCGGGCAATTAGAGTATGTTCTATCCCACTACAAAAAAGAGCCGTCCGACAGCTTACATCTTCGCGCAGCAGAGTTCTTAATAGGTAATATGTCCGCACATTTTTCATACCTGGGCGATGAGATGGAAAAATACTACAACGCCTCCGATTCCATTTCGATTCTCTGCGCAAAAAAAGGCGAAAAAGAAATCAAAGACGCATTCAATTCCCTCGGGATTCCGGTCGACCAGCCCCAGATCGTCCACGACCTACTAACAATGCCCGCCGATTACCTGATCTACAATATCAACCGCGCTTTCGAAACCTGGCGGGAAAGCCGTTACGCGAAACATCTGTCTTTCGACGATTTCTGCGAATATCTCTTGCCCTACAAAGTCTGCGAGCTGCAAACTCCGGACAATTGGCGAGAATACCTCACCGCCCCCCTGTTCGGTGATCTGAGTAACATGGAATACTGTAAAGAACTTAATAATTCCGCTTTCGCAGCCTGCGACCTGATCGACATTACGCTGCGGGAATCCCAGCCAGAAACAAGCGCAGCTACGGATACTCCGCCTGTTCGCCGGCTCAGCAGTCTGTTGAAGACCCTGAAGCGTAAAGACTGTGAGGATATCGCTATCGAGGCCGCCGCCGTGATGCGGGCAAAGGGCGTTCCCGTCTCCATTGATTTCACACCTGTATGGTCGGACAGCCATGCGGGTCATGTTTGGTGTTCTTTGAAGGATAACGGCGGCAAGTCGCTTGTTTTCGGGGGTTATTCAAGCCCCCGGCATCTGAAAACAACTGCAAAAATTTTCCGAAGAACATATGGAATCAATCGCGAACTGCTTGATCTGAAAAATGCCGGCTATAGAATACCGCCGCGCGTGGGCAGTCTTTGCGTGAAAGACGTTACGGATGAATATTTCGATGTTTTCGATATTGACGTAAGGGTTTTAAAAAACGGTGCGAAGGTTGCATATCTGGCGACCTTCAATGATCGCGACTGGGAGCCGGTTATGTGGGGAAAGGTTACCGGTAATAAGGCCCGTTTTGAGAAGATGGGACGGGATGCTGTTTATTTGCCTGTTGTTTTCGGGGAGGATGGCGAATTAAAACCTGTTGCCGACCCGTTTATTCTCAACCGTCTTGGCGATATGGAAGAATTATTGCCGGATAAGTCCGAACGCCAAACCCTTCGTCTGTACCGTAAGCACCCTGTGCATCCTGTTTTTTTCCAAAAGGCGAAAGATGTGGCCGGCAGTTGGTTTGAGGCGTCCGACAGGCCGGATTTCGGCGACGCGACGGTTATTCATGTTTTGAGCAGGTTTGCGACCGAATCGGACGAAATAAAACCCGATACCGCACGTAAGTTTCGTTACTGGCGTTATCGTTCCAATGCTAACGGATTCGGCGGAATGGCCGAGCTGTATTTCTTTCGGAACGGGGAAAACATTACTAAGCAGGGTAGAATTATAGGTATTCAGCCGAAAGAGAACAGTACGGTCTCACGTCTTGAGAATGTTTTTGACGGCGATCCGGTTTCATACTGGGAAGTTTCGGCTCCCAAGGGCGGCTGGGTTGGAATGGATTTCGGCAGTCCGGTTGCGATAGACAGGATTATCTATATTCCGCGCTGTGACGGCAACGGGGTAACTTTCGGCGACAGATACGAGCTGAAATATTGGGATTCCGGCGGCTGGATTTCTCTCGGTTATAAGGTTGCCGACAATATTTACGTCGAATTTGAGAATTGTCCTGAGGGCGCTCTGTTTTTGCTTCACAACTGTACGAGGGGGGTCGAAGAACGTATTTTTACTTATAAGGACGGTAATCAAATCTGGTGGTGAAAACCTGCCATGCAAGCCTTTTAAAATGCCGGTTAGTAGTGAAACCTTGCTATGCAAATCTTTTAAAACTCCGGTTAGTAGTGAAACCCTGCTATGCAAATCTTTTAAAATGTTGGTTAGCGGTGTTCGGGCGATTTATATGGTTTGTTTATGGAAATGAATAAGCGATCTGTTTGTGACGAATGGCGGGTTCGGGATTTTTCCGCCGGCAATTTCGGGAGTCAGTCGGCCCGTATGAGTTTGGAACGGAGGTTGATTGATATTACCGTTGTTTGTGATGATTTTAACCGTCGCAGTGTCAGTTATCAGTTGAGCAAGGAAGAGAGTCTTCACCGCTGGTTAAAGTATAAGGAAGGTTTTTCGGCCGATTTGGTAAACAGATTGCTTGGGGAGTTCGGTATCCGGCCCGGGGATACGGTTTTGGATCCGTTTGTCGGTTCCGGTACGACTTCTTTGGTCTGCAAGTTGCAGAATATTCACAGCATCGGACTTGATATTTTGCCCATGTCGGGGCTTGCTATCGGCGTGAAGGCGGCGGTTTTCGACTACGATTTGGCGGAGTTGAGGCGGTTGATATCGGATGTGGAGAATTTGTCTATGCCTGAAGATTACGACTTTCGAACGCCCTGCATTCCGATTACCGAGGGCGCATATCCCGAACGGACCGAGAGGGAGATTGCTTTTTATACCGTATGGAATCAATCAAGCGGCTATTCTCGGCTTGCGAAGAATCTTGTAGCGCTTTGCATTTTGAATTCTTTGGAGGAGGTGAGTTATACTTCCAAGGACGGGCAGTTTTTACGTTGGGATTACCGCAGCAGGAAGATGCGTGAATTGGATGAGAGACGCAGGGTGAGCGGCAGGACGCGACCTGTTGTCCGGTTGAACAAGGGGGATTTGCCGATTTTCGGGCGGGTTTTGGTTGAGGCGTTAAACGGTATTTTGGGGGACATAATTTCCATCCGTAAGGATTTTTTTAAAACCGACGCCGGCCTTACGTTTATCCGCGGGAGCGCTCTTTACGAATTACCGAAACTGGGCGCTAACATTTTGAGCGGTGTGATTACCTCCCCTCCCTATTGCAACCGTTACGATTACACCCGCACTTACGCTTTGGAGCTTACCTGGCTGGGCGTTGGCGAGGAGGGGATAAAAGACCTGCGGCAGGAGTTGTTGTCTTCTACTGTTGAGAGCCGACCCAAGCTTGACCGTATCCGTGAGAGCTATATTGCGTTGGGCAGGGAGAAGGATTTTGACGGCATTTTGAATATTGTGAAGCGAAACGAAACGTTGGCCGAGGTTAATCGGTCGTTATTGGAGAGGAATTTGAGCGGTGACCTCAACAACAGGGGTATTTTGCGCATGGTTGAGGGTTATTTTATGGAATTAACGTTTATTTATGCCGAACTTTTCCGTTTGTGCAGGCCCGGTGCGAAGGTTGCTTTCGTGAACGACAATGTGAGGTACGGCGGGGAGGTTATTTCGGTAGATTTTATTTCCACTCAGCTGGCCGAGCAGGTTGGTTTTAAGCCCGTCAAGATATATTCTTTGAGACAGCGAAAAGGGAACAGCAGCCAGCAGATGGCGAAATTCGGGCGCGTACCTTTGCGGAAGAGCATTACGGTTTGGGAAAAACCGTAACCGGTTTCCAAAATCCGGGTTATCATTGGGGGTTTATTCAATTCAGTCAGTGTCTTCCCCAACCGAGTTTCTGTCTTCCCCAACTGAATTATTGTCTTCCCTAATTGAATTATTGTCTTCCCTAATTGAATTATTGTCTTCCCTAATTGAATTACTGTCTTCCCTAATTGAATTACTGTCTTCCCTAATTGAATTACTGTCTCCCCTAATTGAATTATTGTCTTCCCTAAATGAATTACTGTCTCCCCTAATTGAATTATTGTCTTCCCTAACTCAGTTAGGGACTTCTTTAACTCGGTTTGGGACTTCCTAAATTGAAAGAAAGTCTTTTAAAACTCCGTTGGGGGCTTCTTTTTGGAAAATTGTGTGTTACGAGGTCCGATCGACCCGGCCTCGATATAAGCGAGGCTTACCAGTTCTTGTCCGTCAGGGTTTGTTTGGTCTGTTGAATCTGGTGCTCTTTGACTTTTTCCTGTGTCTCGCGTTCGTTTTGTTTCATCGCCTCAAGAATCTGCTCCGCCTTTTCCTTCGGCATCCGGTTTTGTTCGGATTGCTGCTGCTGCTGTTGCTGATTGTCCTGTTTGTTTTGCTTGTCCTGTTTATCCTGCTTGTCTTGCTTATCCTGATTCTTGTCCTGCTTATCTTTATCTTTGTCCTGTCCGCCGCCGCCGTCCTGCTGCGCCTCCTCGAGAAGCTTCTGGGCTAAAGCCAGGTTGTATCGCGTCTCGTCGCTGTTCGGATTGTTACGTAAAGATTGCTTATAAGCTTCAATGCTTGTTTTAAGATCCTGCATCTTTTGGGATGACTGCGCCTGGTCGCCGGTTTGTCCATCCTGGGCGATAGCTTTGGCAAGAAACGAATTGCCATAGTTATGCATCGCAACGGCCTGCTTACCCCTGTCATCGACGCCGGTCACACTCAATTCGTACTGTTTGGCCGCCTGATCAAACTTCTGCTGCCGGTAAAGCGAATTCCCAAGATTATACGCCGCCTCGCTCGACCTCTCATTCCCTTCAAGCGCCTTGCGATACGCTATTTCAGCCTCCGTATACTTTTCCTTACCGTACTCGCGGTTCCCTTTACGAAGCTCGGAACGTACCTGCTTCTGCGAAAACGAACCCGCACAAACCAAAACCATGCAGACAGACAAAAATATTTTCATAACAATTCAAATTAAAAAACCAAACCGCCAATCCGACCGAAAAAACTCACATTAAACCCTCAACCGAACAACCGTATCCTGCTGAAAACGCCGCTCTTCCTCTCAACGACAAAAAATTCCAGCAACAGGAAAAGCAACAGCAAACGGCCCGGAACCTGAAACTTCTCGTCGTAAACGGTATACACGCGGGACTCAACTTCCGACTTCCCCATCCCGTTCAACTCCTTTTGCAGGGCTTTAAGAGCGTTGTTGGTGTCGTCCGTGCGGACATAAATCCCTTCGCCGGCCGAGGCAATCTGACGACACATCTGCTCATTGAGACGCGTGGTCACCATGTTGCCCTCCTTATCCCGCATATAGTCCCTGCCGACGGGAATCGGGCTGCCGTTTTCCGACCCGACGCCAAGAACATGCACCTTAATCTTCTTTTCCGAAGCCGATTTGGCGGCGTTTTGTGCATCGTCCTCGTGATTTTCCCCGTCGGTGATGATGACGATTGTTTTTTCGGCGGTTTCATTCGGAGAAAAGGAGCGCAAAGCCAGATTGATGGCGGCCCCGATAGCGGTTCCCTGAGTCCTGAGCATGGAGGGGTTGATGGACGACAGAAACATCTTTGCCGACACGTAATCCGCCGTAATCGGCAACTGAATGAAGGCTTCGCCGGCAAAAACTATCAGTCCTATCTTATCGTTTTGCAGGTTGTCGATAAGTTTGGACAGGATTTGTTTCGATTTGTCGAGCCGGTTAGGTTTGATATCCTCGGAGAGCATCGAATTGGAGACGTCAAGACAGATCATAACCTCTATCCCCTGCCTCTTCACGGTCTCGAGCTTGGAACCGAACTGCGGCCCGGCTACCATAAAGGCAAACAGGGCAAGACAAACCATCAACAACAGAAATTTGATCCGCTGCCTCCTTACCGATACCTCGGGCATAAGGGCGCGAAGCAGGTTTATATCGCCGAAACGCTTCAAGCTGCGCCTCTTCCGGTACATCGAATACTGAAAAATCACAAAAAAAACGGGCAGAAGCAGCAGACCGTACAAATATTCGGGGTGTTCGAATCTAAACATTACGCAATTACATTGAGTTGCAAAGGTACAATTTTTTTCAAAACCGGCAAGCGGAACAATCCTCACGGAAGAATGCATGTTTGCCGGAGTCGGAGTCGCGTATAGGAAAAATTTCGGCTTTTTGAATGGAGAATTTTATTTCTCCGGGATTTATTTTGTAACTTGCGCCTTTCCGATTCACGTATCATAGCTTTATGTAATGGAACTCAAGAAAACATCCGGAGCCGATTTGGAAAATAAACGTCCGTTATTTTTCTGCATCGGTCTGGCGGTCTCGCTTTGCCTGTTTTTCGCCGTAATGGAATTGGAGACCGGCAGCGACCGCGGCGTATCGGACGGGGAAATATTGCTGCCGCTCCCGATAGAACAGGAATTTTATGCAGGCGATTTCGCACCGGAGCCTAAGAGGGAGCAGGTGAAGCCGGTTTACGAAGATTTTGACGTCGTTACCGACAAAACGTCGGACGAAGAGGACGAGCCGCTCCCGGTCGAATCCGGAGAATTGTCGGATGAAACGCCGCCATACGGACAGGTTAATGAGGATAAGGCTGCAGCGGACGGTTTGCGGACGGAAGCCGAAATAATGCCGCAATTTCCGGGCGGGAAGGAGGCTTTGGCGCGTTTTCTGGGCGACAATATCGAATATCCGGAGGCTGCGATAAGACAGCGGAAGCGGGGACGGGTACTGTGTTCTTTCGTTGTCGAGGGGGACGGCAGGGTTTCGTATGTAAGGCTGGAGGAGGGGACGGATATTTTTTTGGACGACGAGGCGTTACGGGTATTGCGTATCATGCCGCCGTGGATTCCAGGCGAGGAGAACGGCGAAAAGATACGGGTTAAGGTGTATTTGCCGATAGTTTTCAATCTTTAACGCTCATTTTTCCGTATGATTTGGAAAAATTGCATAACTTTGAGACTCTTATTTGTGTTATGATTTCTTTTAGTGATTCTTTGGCGCTTATAGACGGCGAGATTCGGGCTATTGATTACCCGCGTGACCCTGCCGGACTGTATGATCCTGTTTTTTACCTGCTTTCGATGAAGGGGAAGAAGATTCGTCCCGCTTTGACGCTTCTTGCCTGCAATTTATATTCCGAGGATGTGAGGGCTGCCGTTTACCCTGCTTTGGCCTGGGAGACGTTTCACAATTTCACTCTGATGCATGACGACCTTATGGACAATGCCGACCTTCGTCGGGGCGAGCCTTCGGTTCATTGCCGTTGGAATAACAATACCGCTGTTTTGTCCGGCGACGCGATGCTTATCCTTGCGTACCGTTTGATTGCGAGGTCGCCTGCTGCGTTGATGCCTTCCCTGCTGGAGCTTTTTTCCCGCACGGCGACTGAGATTTGCGAGGGGCAGCAGTACGACATGGAGTTTGAGGGCCGGACGGACGTTTTAGAGGAGGAGTATATTGAGATGGTACGTCTCAAGACGGCGGTTATGCTTGGCGCTTGCCTTATGAGCGGGGCGATGGTTGGGGGTGCGAGCGGGGAGGATTGTCGGTTGTTGTACCGTTTTGGGACGGATCTTGGGATAGCGTTTCAGATTCGCGACGATTTGCTGGATCTTTACGGCGACCCTTGTAAGATTGGCAAGCGGACGGGCGGGGATATTCTTTGCGGCAAGAAAACTTTTCTGCTTGTCGGGGCTTTGGCGAGGGCTGATGCGGCTGACAGGGCGACGCTTTTGTCGTGGTTAGACCGGAGGGACAGCGGGGATGAAAAGATTGCCTGTTTCAGGCGGATATATGACGGATTGAATGTTGTTGAACTTGCCGAGCGGACGTGTTTGGAGCGTTACGATGCTGCGCTTGGGTTTTTCCGGCGGGTTTCGGCGTCGGAGGACAGGAAGGCGGTATTGTTTGGGCTTGCAGCCGACCTGATGCGGCGGGAGTGGTAATAAAAAACCTTGATATAGCTATGTCAGTGTGGAGGATACCGGTTAGTGATGAGGACAGGATTGCGGCGATACGGGCGGCGATACGGATGGAGGAGATTTTGCCTGAGGGCGAGCGGGTGCTGTTGGACGGCGAGTTGCTGGAGTTTCGGTATTTTATTCGCAGGTATGAGGGCGAACTTGCGACGCTGTCGCATTATTTGGAGGAGGAATCGAAGGCTTTGCGGCATTATGACGATTTGTCGGGGAACGCCCGGATGTACGTTTCTCATTTTATACAGGTCTTGCAGTTGGCTGTTTTGCGGAACGAGATTCGGCGTGATTATCTGGCTTTTTACGGGCTTGAGGGGGGGGACGGGCTTACCGTGCCCGACCTTTCGACGGAGGAATCGCTGTTGTATTGGGGGGATTTTGTCATCCGTGGGGAGCGTGAGCGGACGGGTCGCGGGGGGATACCGCTTTATAATCCGGCGATAGCTAAGGTTAAGATTCATTACGAGTTGCTTTTGGAAACTATTCGCAGTCTGGAGATTCACAGGCGGAATGTTTCCCGTTACCGTGAGAATATGTTGGAGTTACGGACTAAGGCTGCGGTGTATATCGAGACTGTTTGGCAGCGTGTTGAGGAGAAGTACCGTTCTGCGGACAGGGAGAAGTATCATTCTGTGGCTGCTTTGTACAATATTACCTTTTATAATTCGGGCGATCAGTTAAATGTCTTTGATTGATACGCATACGCACATTTTCCTTGGGGATTTCGACGGCGATACCGGAGATATGCTTTTGCGGGCGGAGTCTGCCGGCGTCCGGCGTTTTTATTTGCCCAATATTGACTGTGAAACGGTTACCGCGCTTCACACCTTATGCGACTTGCATCCTGATACGTGTTTTCCGATGATGGGTCTGCATCCTTGCAGTGTTCGCGGGGATTTTCGCGGCGTTTTACGGGACGTTATCCGGCCATTGTTCGCTCTCAGGCGCTACGTTGCGGTTGGCGAGATCGGGCTTGACTTTTATTGGGACACAACATTCGCTACCGAACAGATAGAGGCCTTTGAGATGCAGTTGCGGTGGAGTCTTGAGCTTGGTTTACCGGTTTGTGTGCACAGTCGTCTGGCGTTCGGGCAGGTTTTTGAGAGCCTGAGGCGTGTTGGCGGCGACGTGTTGCGCGGTATTTTCCACAGTTTTGGGGGGACTCGGGAGGAGCTTGCGACGGCGTTGAGTTTCCCGAATTTCATGCTCGGTATTAACGGTACAATTACCTTCAAAAATTCGAGTTTAGCGACTTATTTGACGGATGCTCCGCTTGACCGTCTTGTGCTTGAGACCGACGCGCCGTATTTATCGCCCGTTCCGTTTCGAGGCCGCCGCAACGAGCCGTCGTATATAGTTCACACGGCGCGCAGGCTTGCGGAAATTTACGGAGTTTCCTTTGACGCGCTCGCGTCAGCCACCGAGAGAAACGCTCTTCTCGTCTTCGGCGGCTCCCGTCTCTGAGCTTTTCCGGCTCAAATTTTTTTCCTTCCGCCATTTCTTTTCACAATTAATTTTGTCATATCGGAAACATTACCTATCTTTGCAGCCGATATGAGTAAAGTTTTAAACATAAAGGGGCCTGTTTATCTTTTAAACAAACATTTCGCTAATACGGAGCAGTCTCTCTGGTTTTTAAACAAACATCTCGCTAAAATAGCGCGGCCTGTTTTCAATTTTCCGAGACGTCTCGGGAGTGTTGCGAGACGTCTCGGAAAGTTTGCGAGATGTCTCGGAAGTTCTGCGAGATGTCTCGGGGAAATTTGCGAGATGTCTCGGAAAGTTTGCGAGATGTCTCGGAAGTTTTGCGAGACGTCTCGGAAGTTTTGCGAGACGTCTCGGGAAGTTTGCGAGATGTCTCGGGAAGTTTGCAAGACGTCTCGTGAATATAAATATAATACCCTGTATGAACGGTATAAATGTCGCTAAATAACAATGTAATCTCTTAAATAATAACATATTAATAATTTTTTAAATTACAAATCTCATGGCACGAAAAAATTTCCTTCCGCAAAAATTCAACATTCTCCTCGTATGGCTAATGAACTTCCTCGACGTAGTAGCAGGCAACATCGAACGATTCGGAATCCCGATGGACGCATTCGAAGATCTACGCGCCAAAATCACAAACTTCCAGATGTCGCATTACAAAGCCGACAGACCGAACGCAGGAAAGACTGACAGGCTCGACCGTCGCGAAAAGGCGGCCATAGTGTCGAAAGCAGCGCGGGGATTCATAAATCAATTCCTCAGGTTTAACCCCGCCGTAACGGATGATGACCGCTCAGACCTCGGAATGACCGTCCCCGACACGGAACTGTCGCCCGCGTCGCCGATAGATACCGAACCGATCGGCAAAATAGACTTTTCGGTGCATCAGCGTCACACCCTTATAGTCAGAGACAGTAGCCATCTGAAGCGTGCCAAGCCTGACTACGCAAGAGGTTTCGAAATATGGCGCAAATTCGGCGATATTCCGGAAAAAGATGACGACTTCTCATACATAGGGCTTAGCAGCGCCGACAGAATAAAAATCGACTACCCGCTCGACATGGTCGGTACGACGGTATCTTACCGCTTCCGCTGGATAAACACCCGCGGCATACCCGGCCCGTGGTCGGAAATAGTGTCGGCAGTCA
>JAIRMF010000119.1 GCA_031258895.1 Dysgonamonadaceae bacterium
ATCAGCCGGTCATTGCGATGGTCGGCGGTGGCAATCTGCTACGTGTAATCGCTGCTTTTCTGAACGTCAATGATCTCTTTCTCCTGCGTCAACAGGCTGGTAAACTCTGCATAAAATGAGGTTACCACCGATTTTACCGCCGGAAATTCATTCAGCAGTTGATTGAACAGGCTCAGGAACCGATAATGCGCTTCTCCGCGCAAATACTTAAACAGAATTGAAATAATAAGAACAATTTTCATAACAATTTATTTTTAAAAATTAATGGCTAATATTGGTTTTAAATGTTTGTATTTTAAAATATGCCGAATATAAAATTCCGTGGAAAAATGTGTTAATAATTTTAACCGGAATGAATATTTTTTCTTTAATATGTTATATCTAGGAGAGGTGTTTTGAATACAGTATAAGATCCGGTCTGAGCCTTGATAGTAGTGAGATCTAGGCTCACGGAAGTCGGTTATATATCCGTTCAGGCCAAAATTAAGCGTGAGCCCCAAGTCCTTAAATTCGGACGTTTCGCTCATGTTGATGTTGTAACGTTTGAGCCAGTTCGTATTTTCCTTTATTAACGACTGCTGGTCGAATGCCTGAAAAGATACGTAATACCGGTTGAAATCCGATCCTCCTCTCATCGTTACGGTATGTTTTTCTTCCGGAGCAAAATCGCGCAATAAGATCTTTTGCCAGTTAGTGTTGGGATAGTTAAACGGATCGGACCCCGTCCGGTATTTCTCCACTTCTTCAGTTATATACACCGGATCCATATTGTATATCTCTCGGATCTTATTGCTAACCATCGCCCTATCGTAGGAACTGATCTGTTTGGGCACATAGGTCGGTCCGCTCCAATTTCTGTTGTAGCTGTAGTCTACATGTAACCCTCTGACTCCTCCCTTGGTCTTGATTACGATTACCCCGTCGCCGGCACGCGCGCCATATACGGCAGTCGAAGAAGCGTCTTTAAGCAGGGACATGGATTCGATGTCGTCCGAGTTGATGTTTTTAAAGTCGCTCCAAGGCGATATAAAGCCGTCAATCACTACAATCGGCGTACCTCCTCCACGGATGCGAATGGTCGACTCTTTATTGATACCGCCGTCCGAACGGGTAACGATCAGTCCGGCTGTGCGACCGGCCAGCGCGTCGGTAATGTTCGCGACCGGCACGTTTTTCATTTTTTCGGTGTCGATCGTCGAAATAGACGTTGTCAGGTTTCGCCGGGAAGTCGTGCCGTAGCCCGTCACAACGACTTCGTCTAACAGTTGGGCGTCTTCAAGGAACTGAATCTGCAACTCGGTCCGGTTTCCAACCGTCACATTCTGTGTGACAAATCCGACATAAGAGACTTGCAATACGGCGCGTTCTCTTACCGTCAGGGTGAATTTCCCGTTCGCATCGGTGCCGGTACCGTTCAGCGTGCCTTTTTCCAAAATATTCACTCCGACCATCGGCTCGCCCTCGGCGTCCGTTACGGTTCCGGAGATCTCCACTCGTTTGCTCTGCTGGTGGACGCCTTGCGTTCCGGCGCCGTTTGCAAAAGCAAAACCCATAGATACACATAAAAACAGACAAGTTAGTTTTATAACTTTTAATATATTATTCAACATTTGTTTTTAGATTTTTGATGTTTGTATTTTATTTGATAAAAAAATCGCTCTTGTTCATTCACTGTTTTCTGAGCTATGTGAAGGGGGGGGGAACAGAAAAGGAAATACGCTTTTAAGTGCCGGAAATAAGATACCCGTATCCGGCAACAGGATCCTTTGCCGAATATCATGAATTGAAAATATTGTATGAAAACTGACTTGTCGATTTTACCCATTGGCGACACAACAGCTATCAAATCGTTTGGGTCGGGAGTCAGTTCATTCTTTCTGAGCAATGTTTTCAAAATGTTCTTCATTTCTTTTTTCTTTTATTCTATTTTTTCCATGAATAAATCATGACGTCGCCCGGTTCAACTTCGCTGGTTGGTGAGTATTTATTTGCGATCGCTTAACCAGGTCAGCAATTTCTTACGGGTGACGCGAAAAGTCCGGATATTAGTGTCGTAATTGTTTCCGCTGTGAACTACCGAAACGGCTAACTGCTGTGCTTTTTCAGGGTCTTTCCTGTCGAGCAGTTTCAACAGTTCATAGTCGTGGATACCGTCGCGCATGGCTTCAAAACGAATCGAACTGTAAACCTTTTCCTCGGCTGGATAGATAATAAAACAGTCGCCGGGAGGCCAGTTTCTACTGTCCGGACAGGCTTGTCCGAGTGTACAATGATGCCATGCATTTAATCCCCAGTGCAGATAACCTGTCGTGCCGAAGCGGTAATTCATCCAATGCTGGATGCGCATGTGTATCAGCGGGTTTTCGAGAAAACGGTTTGCCCAGGTTCCTCCCGGTCCGCAACACGTATAATGCCATACTTCATCGCCCGCCACCTGGCGTTCTTTATAAAACTCCAAATTTCCGCATAAATCGGGAGACTGGGGTACCCAGACGTCTATTGAACCTACTATCTTTTTTGTAAATATGGCGTCGATAATTTTTATATCGGGCATGTATTTCTTTATTATTTTCAGCGCGGCGGATATACTCAGGCACTTTCGAGTCAGGCACTTCATCCCAGATATGTTCCATATACATATCTTTCCAGCCTTTACTTTTAAGATGATCATAAAAAGCGGGGTAGTATTGCGACCAATAGTTCAGTATCGTATCATTATCTGTCCAAGCCTTACTTCGAAGTTCAGCCGGAAGATAAGGGTACAGACATTCGATCCGTTTCGCTCCGCCTTCCTTGATTACGAGTTCCACCCCCCGGTCGAACTCCGTAAAGTCAAAAGTATACCGGTCGCCGGAAACCGTAGATTTAATCCATTCTGCACGAACCTGAAAAACATTGTTCCCATGGTCGCGCATAATA
>JAIRMF010000126.1 GCA_031258895.1 Dysgonamonadaceae bacterium
CTCTACCAACTGAGCTAATGAATCTCCGGTTACTTCAGCGAAGCGGCTGCAAAATTAGAAATAATTTTTGAAACAGCCAAGTTTTTCCTTGAAAACTTGCTCTTATCGTGAATTTTCCCGAAATTTGTACTCTATCCAAAGATAATCTCCTAAGAAAATGCTCCGAAATACCGTACGCTTAGCCCTTATAATCTGCCTGATGGCAACAAAATGCCTGTCCGTCGCCGCACAGGAAAACGAAGCTCTAAAAAACTTCCTCAAAAATAAAAGCCTCCGTCACGCCGCCGTCGGATTCAAAGCCGTTGACCTGAAAACAGGAAAAACAATCGCAACGTTCAATGAAAACATGGCGATTACACCGGCCTCAAACATAAAACTGATTACCACCGCTTCAGCTATAAACATTTACGGCAGACATTTTAGATATAAAACGACAGTCTTACATGAAGGACAGATATGTGACTCAATTTTGAACGGTAATCTGTACGTTCAAGGCGCCGGAGACCCTACTCTCGGCTCGGAATCTCTCCAGAAGGAACGTGAACATTTCTTGAAGGAATGGCTGTCCGCAATAAAAAATGCCGGCATAAAAAGCATTTCCGGCAATATTGTGATCATCGACTCACTGTTCGGATACAATGGGGTTTCTGAAAAATGGCTCGTCGAGGATGTCGGGACCGATTACGCACAAGGAATTTTCGGTATATGCGTTTTTGATAACATATTCAGTCCCGAATCCAAAGACAACAATAAGAAAAGGGTATCGCTTGCCGATCCGGGGCTGTTTCTGTCCGATTATTTCAAAAAATTTCTGGAAGATAACGGTCTGAAGGTAGAAGGACGGGCGACCACTTACCGACTTGAAATGTTGAAATCGTTATTATCGGGAACGACATTTGATGTTCCTGAAAACATGCAGGAAATCGGCGCCGTATATTCGCCATGTCTAACCGAAATCGTTCGTGAAATAAACGTTAACAGCAATAATCTGTTTGCCGAACACCTTTACAGAAAAATGCTGTCGGACAGCATCAACATCAAAGCATTATGGCAATCGCAGGGCCTGGATTCCACCGCCCTGATCATGTATGACGGCAGCGGATTGTCGCCTCAAAACGCGACGTCGGCAGACTATTTGACCTCTTTACTTGTTTTCATGAACAGACAACAGGGAGAACACAAGAATGAGTTTTATCTCTCCCTGCCTCTCGCGGGAAAGGAAGGTACGGTGGCGGATTTTTTGAAGAATACGACGTTTGAAGGTAAGATGTATGTGAAATCGGGCAGCATGAGCGGGGTGCAATGCTATTCGGGTTACGTGGAAAAGGGCATTAAACGTTATGCTTTTTCGTTGCTTGTCAATAATTTTTCGGGCGAACGGAAAGAGTTAAAGAAGGCGATAGAACGATTTTTTGTTGCGCTGTTTTCCTGACCGCATCCCGAATCATTTTGAATCTCGAATCCGTCATCTTCGCCCTGTTGGACAGGAGAATTTCAGTACATGACCTCCTAATACGACCTGGCAAAAACAACCCTCCCGACTGACGGCTTTCCGGTAACCATACACCTTCCGGACGTCTTGTCGCCGTCGAAAGGAATACATCGTATCGTCGCCTTGGTTTCTTCTTTGATGAGAGTTTCGGTCTCAGCAGTGCCGTCCCAATGGGCGAGGAGAAAACCGCCTTCCTCTATTTTGTGTTTGAATTCGTCATAAGTCTCTATCGTAAACGTTTGGGAAGCACGGAAATCGAGAGCTTTTTGGAAGATGTTCTTCTGGACGTCGACGAGTAAGGTTTTGACCGTTGTCATGACGCGGTCGAAATCGACGGTCTGTTTGGTGAGCATATCACGACGGGCAATTTCGATAGTGTTGTTCTCCATGTCGCGAGCGCCCATCGTTAGACGTACGGGAACGCCCTTGAGTTCGTATTCGGCGAATTTCCATCCGGGTTTTTTGTTCTGTGAGTTGTCATACTTCACCCTGATACCGGAAGCTCGCAATTCGTCTATCAGAGGTTGCAGCTTTGCGTTGATTTGTGCGAGCTGTTCGTCGTTTTTGTAGACGGGAACGATGACAACCTGATAGGGCGCGAGGTTGGGAGGCAAAACCAAACCGTTATCATCGGAATGAGCCATGATTAAAGCGCCCATCAGACGGGTGGAAACACCCCATGAAGTGGCCCAGACGTAGTCGCGTTTGCCTTCCTTGTTGAGAAACTGCACATCGAACGCCTTGGCAAAGTTTTGTCCGAGGAAATGCGAGGTGCCGGCCTGCAAGGCTTTCCCATCCTGCATCAAGGCCTCGATACAATACGTGTCGATCGCGCCGGCAAAACGCTCGCTCGCCGTTTTTACTCCCTTTAAGACGGGAAGAGCCATGTAGTTTTCCGCAAAATCAGAGTATATGTCGAGCATACGCAAGGTTTCTTCCTCAGCCTCCTCGCGTGTAGCGTGTGCGGTGTGCCCTTCCTGCCAGAGAAACTCGGCGGTACGCAGAAAAAGACGGGTGCGCATCTCCCAACGAACGACATTCGCCCATTGATTGCACAGGATCGGCAAATCACGATAGGACTGTATCCAATTTTTGTACGTGCTCCAGATAATGGTCTCGGAGGTCGGGCGAACAATCAACTCCTCTTCCAAAGCGGCGTCGGGGTCGACAATAACGCCCTTCCCCGACGGGTCGTTCTTCAAGCGATAGTGCGTGACGACCGCGCATTCCTTGGCAAAACCCTCCACATGCTCCGATTCCCGGCTGAAAAACGACTTGGGAATGAATAACGGGAAATAAGCATTCTCGTGTCCGGTCGCCTTGAACATGTCGTCGAGCTGTCTTTGAATCCTTTCCCAGATAGAATAACCGTAGGGTTTGATAACCATGCAGCCGCGCACGGCAGAATTCTCGGCAAGCTCGGCTTTTATCACCAAATCGTTGTACCATTTGGCGTAGTTTTCCTTTTTGGAAGTCAATTCTTTGATTTCAGTTGCCATGATTTATGAATTTTCTTATTATTTGCTCTGTTTCACGCTCCGCTTTGAGCAGGTCGTCGTTTATAACAACACAGTCGTAACGATCGGCCTGACTTAATTCATATTCAGCCTTTGCGATACGGTCTGCAATCATTTTTTCGCTGTCCGTACCGCGATGAAGTAACCGCCGGCGCAGCTCCTCGACAGAAGGAGGACGGATGAAGACAAGTATGGCCGCATTTCCGTAAAGCCTCTTCACATTTAAGCCTCCCGCAACGTCAAGATCGAGAATCACATTCTCTCCGCAGGCAAGACTTTTCTCGATTTCGGAACGAAGAGTGCCGTAAAACCGACCGTCGTAGACTTCTTCGTATTCCAAAAACTCATTGTCGGCAATCCGTTTTCTGAATTCTTCAGGCGAAAGGAAAAAGTACTCGACTCCATCCCGTTCGTTACCGCGAGGAGGACGACTTGTGGCCGAAACAGAGAATTTGAGAGGCAAACCGAGCCGTAAGATCCGTTCAATAATGGTTGATTTTCCGGAACCGGACGGCGCCGACAATATTACAAGCTTACCTTTTGATTGCATTTTATCTTTTATAAGACGTTAAATATCTGCTCCTTTATCTGCTCCAACTCATCCTTCATCCTGACTACCGCCTGCTGCATCAGTGCGTGGTTGGACTTCGAACCGAGCGTGTTTATTTCCCTGCCGATCTCCTGGGAAATAAAACCGAGCTTGCGTCCCTGACTGCCGCCGGCGTGGATGGTTTCGGTAAAGTATTTCAGATGGTTGATGAGACGGGACTTTTCCTCGCTGACGTCAATTTTTTCGATGTAATAAAACATTTCTTGCTCGAAACGGTTGTTGTCGAACGAACCTTCCGCGTGAACAGCCGACAAGTCTTCGATTATCCGCGACTTTAGCCTCTCGATACGCTCCGCTTCGTACTGTTCAACCTCCGGTATCAGGTTTTCAATGGCGGTAATCTTGTTTTTCAGCACCGCCTCAAGCATCAAACCCTCCTGAATCCTGAATTCGTTTAAGGCGTCAAGCGCCTTCCCGATCACCATCCAAAAAACATCCCACTCCGCACTGTCAGCCTCCCCGACGGTTTCTGATGTTACGTCCTGCCGGCTGAAAACGACCGAAAACCAGTCGTGAGGAACTTCGACGCCGAGCTGTGCGGACAAGTTTTTTATCTGTTTGTAGTAGAATTTTACGGCCTCCGCGTTTATCGGTTCGGGAGTTTTCGAAAGGCCGTCGATACTGACCGTCAGGTCCACCTTACCTCTTTCGATGGCAGTCTGGATGAGGGTTCGTAATTCCAATTCCTTTTCGCGGTAGATGTTTGGGAGGCGGATTGTGAGGTCGAGTTGTTTGCTGTTGAGCGATTTTATTTCCACTCTTATCTTTTTGCCTTCGTATTCCGTTTCTGCTTTGCCGAATCCTGTCATTGACCGTATCATAGTCGATATTTTGGCGCAAAGGTAGCGGTTTTTTGCCGATTCGCCAAATAAATCACGGTCGATTCCGGCTTTATAAACAGCCGCCAACGCGACTTCCAAAGTCATGATCGGTGCGATTCCGGAGATTTCTTTCAGATTTTCCAAGACGTTTCTCACATCTTCCAAGATGAACGCCATATTTTCCAAGATGAACGCCACATTTCCCAAGATGACTCACACATTTTCCAAGATATACTTCACATCTTCCAAGATATACTTCACATTTTCCAAGATGTACTTCACATTTCCCAAGATGACTCTCACATCTTCCAAGATGACTCCCACATTTTCCAAGATGACTCCCACATTTTCCAAGATGACTCCCACATTTTCCAAGATGAACCTCATAGTTTGCAAGATCATCGAGTGATTTGTCAAAGTGGCTCAGACATTTTGCAAGTCGTTCCTCATAGTTTGCGGAGTGTCGCAGTGATTTGTCAAAGTGTCCTTGTGATTTTGCAAGTTGTTCCTCATAGTTTGCGGAGTGACGCAGTGATTTGTCAAAGTGTCGGAGACATTTTGCTAGTTAAGTCAGTGAGTTTGCGAGTCGTCGCAGTAGTTTGTCAAATCGTACTTGTAATCTCCCGAGTTGAGGGTGTTTTTTGTCAGGTTGGGTTTGTTTTTCCCCTTGTGAACGTCGTGATTTTGTCAGTTTTTGCAATGGGCTAAAAAGAGCATCGCGAGAGAAAGCAAGTTTTAGGCGTGGGAAAGCAAGATAAAAGCGGGAGAGGGCAAGATAGTTGGGAGGGAAAGCAAGATGTTGGAGAGGGAGGGTGAGATGGCGGCGGGAGAGTCAGAGAGTGAGGAGGGAGAGGGAAAGATGTGAAAGAGGTAGGGCGAGATGGGAGAGAAGGAGGGCGGCACATGCCGCTTTTTTTATTTGAATAATTCATGGAGTTTCCTTTGAAGTATCTTTTTGTCCGGTAACTGGGTTTGATATTCCGATACCATAGTCGGGGATAAATATCTGCTTAAAGCATATTCAACCACTTCCGTATCTTTGTCCTTGCATAACAAAATCCCAATACTCGGATTTTCATTCGGTTTCTTTACATCCCTGTCCAATGCTTCCAAATAAAAGTTAAGTTGCCCTAAATGCTCCGGTTTGAATTTATCTGCCTTTAATTCAAAGGCTATTAGACATTGCAAACCCCTATGGAAAAAGAGAAGGTCTATATAAAAATCACTATTACCTACCTGCACCCTATATTCCTCGCCAACAAATAAAAAATCTTTCCCTAATTCGAGGATGAAATTCTTCATTTGCTTGATTAGTCCCCTCTGCAATTCACTTTCATCATGGGATTCCGGCAAACCTAAAAACTCCAACACATAGCTGTCTTTGAAGTTGTTGGCAATATCAGGATGAATCTCTCTCAACGCTGTTGAGAGTTTTGCATTTCCTATCATAATCCGTTCAAAAAGACCGGAAGATATCTGTCGATCTAATTCCCTGAAGCTGTATGATTCTTTTTTGCTGATATTCAGGTAAAACTCTCTTTCTTCAATGGTTTTACACCTTGAAAAAATAGCCAAATTGTGCGACCAACTAATCTCTCTCAACAGTGTTGAGAGTTTTGGAGAATCCTTATAAGTTTCATAAAACTGCTTCATCCTCCAAAGGTTTTTGTCTGAAAAACCTTTCAAGTCAGGTTCGTTTTGCGATAAGTAAGTCGCCAGCTCCTTAACAACAGATTCGCCCCATTTAGCAGTCTCTAATTGGCTACTGATATATTGTCCGACATTCCAATACAGATCTATCATTTCCCTGTTTACAGATTTCATCGCATCGTATTGAGCCTGCCGGATCATCAATACTATTTCGGAAAAATTCTGTTGTTGGCTTAATTCCATGACATTTTTAATTAAAGTGCAAAAATACAAATAAATATCTGTAACTCATTACTGTTACATCCTCAATGGCAACCAAAAAAAAGGGAGGATATTGCTATCCCCCCTCTCTCTTAATACATCCGCGCCGACAATACGCCGGCCCGGTTCAAATCAACAAATCAGTTCTTCACGTACTCCTTCTTCGTCTCAACAGTCCCGTCTTCGTAAACAGTCTGTCTGATGATAAAGCCTTCAGCCTTCTCACCGTCTACCAAACGACCAAGAAGATCATAGTAACGAACCGACTTCACCGCCTTGCCAACACTGTCGACGCTGTTCACGTTCAATACAATGCTCAAATCATAAGCACCGCTCGTGCCCAAATCATCGTCAATGACAAGGTAATAAACGCCCGCCTCAACAGTCTTCTTAATAGCGTTCGCACCAAGTGCCAACTCAGAGCCGCCAACAGACGGATCGTCAAACAGCCAAAGCGTGTAACCCGCCGCATCAACAACAAGCTCGCCGGCCTCAACCTCAAACGAAACAGCAACAACACCGTCTCCATTCCAATCGGCATAAGTGCCGGTCAAATGCGGCAAAATGTCGTCCGCAAACGTCCTACCCTTAGCCTCGTAAGGCAAATCTACCTTCGGAATGACCGGAGTAGGCGCTTCAGCCTGAGAAACTGCCAACTCCTTGACAAGGAATAAATGGAAAGTGAAAACGTTCTCGTCCGTACCCTCAATCCCCCAAACAAGAGTCAGCTCAAGCTTCGTGCTGTCAAGAGCGTCCGCCGTCACAACATATTCGTAAGACGCAGAAGACTCTTCCTTATCCCATTCCGTCTCCCAGCCTGCCTTGACATAATCGGTAAACTTGACGACGTTGTCACCGTCCTGAACAAAAATGCCCTTAGCACGGTAATCGGAGCCGTAACCACGACCAATATCATAATAACCTCCGTAAATATCGGAAACAACAAACGCAAAGCCCGACTCCGGTTGCTCCGCAGCAGCATCAATGCTTACAACGTTGGAGTTCGCAAACTCCGCAGAAGAAACAGTGCCGTTGCCGTCTACACGGTAGCTCTCCGGTAATACAATGTATTTCCCAAGAACTACCTTAGGTTTCTCCGTATTAGGAACAACAGTCACCGTAGTAGTAGCCGAATATTCGCCCACAGTAGCAGTGATCGTTACCTCGCCCGTAGCGTACGAAACAACCTTGCCGTCAGAACCTACCTTCACAATCGTTTCGTCCGAAGAAGACCACGACACAGTCTCTCCCGACAACTCAGGCGCCGTCAAAACCGACAACAATGCAAAATCACTGACGTAAACAGTCGCAGGATCAGAAGCGAAAACTATCTTCGCCTGCTGTGCGCTCGGCCCATACGCCTCAAACTCGGTGTTGTTGACGTAACGTCCGTCGTCGCCCGTAAAATCACTGCTGAGATACGAGACAATAACGTAACGCGCCGCAGAGCCCTCCGGTAAAGAAATGTCTATCCTTACAACATCACATGCACCGTCACCGGTACCGTAAGTCTGTTTCGCAGCATTCACGGCATCTTTGTCGGCATACGGGTTCTCCCACTTGGTAACAACCGTACCCCAGGAAGCGTCAGGAGCATCGGTAGCCCTTACCAAAACAGGAGCCTCGTCAGACAAGTAAATCTCAATGTC
>JAIRMF010000132.1 GCA_031258895.1 Dysgonamonadaceae bacterium
GCAACTACGTTTACGAAGTTGATTAACCACGTAAGGAGAATAGAGTACTTTTTTGGAAGAAAATCATGAGTTTTCATTTCGCTTAGTTTTTAAATTGTGATTACTATTTTAATATTAAATTTATTACTTGCATCTTTTGGCGGACGTCCGCGCGTCCCGGGGGGATATCCGCGCGACCCAGGGGGACGTCCGCGCAGCCCAGGCGGACATCCGCGCGACCCAGGCGGACATCCGCGCAGCTCGGGCGGATACCCGCGCGACTCGGGGGGACATCCGCGCAGCTCGGGCGGATACCCGCGCGACCCGCAAATATCTCTCCCCGACCTTACAATATATATATGGAGACGTCGCACCGGCTTCGCGGTATTGACGGTATATGCGCAAATAAGCCTCTCTGGTCGATCCGTCGTGAAAAGCCTCAAAAGTGTCGTCCGAAGGCTTATCGCACGACAGGCGCTCGCGCGCGGCCTTACCAGGTAATGTGTGTGTGTGTGTGTGTGTGTGTGTGTGTGTGTGTGTGTGTGTGTGTGTGTGTTAAAAAATTATCCCAAACCGCCAAATATATCGGCAAATACGGCAGGAAATTTATGTCGGTATGTGTAGCTACTGTCGTCATAACGGGTGCAAAGGTACACAATGTTTTTTAAACGGCAAAACGAATTAAAAAAATAATTACTTTTCACTACCTTTGCAGTGAGATTTCAAAAGATTATGGCGCTAAACTACATCTGGATCGCATTCTTCCTGATAGCATTCGCTGCCGCAATATTCAAACTGCTGCTCACAGGAGATGTAAACGTCTTCCCAAACATGATGAACGCAGCTTTCGACGCCGCCAAAAACGGCTTCGAAATCTCAATCGGCCTCACAGGCGTGCTCGCACTGTGGCTCGGATTCATGAAAATAGGAGAAAAAGGCGGCGCCGTAAACGCCCTCGCACGATGGGCAGCCCCAATATTCTCCAAACTGTTTCCCGACGTCCCAAAAAAACACCCCGCAACAGGATCAATATTCATGAACATCGCCGCAAACATGCTTAACCTCGATAACGCCGCAACCCCCGCCGGACTCAAAGCAATGCGCGAACTCCAGGAAATTAACCCCAACAAAACGTCGGCAAGTAACCCGATGATAATGTTTATCGTGCTTAACGCCTCAGGATTGACCGTCATCCCGATAAGTATAATGGTATACCGAACGCAAATGAACGCCGCAAATCCTGCCGACGTATTCCTCCCCCTAATGCTCTCAACTCTCGTCGCAACTCTCGCCGGAATGCTCTTCGTCGCCATCAGACAAAAAATAAACCTCCTTGACCCAGTCCTCATAAAACTGATATGCGGTATCATCGCCTTCGTCGCCACAATCATCCTCCTCGTCCGAAAATTCCCCGACGAAACAACCCTCTATTCCCCCATCATCGCAAATGTGTTCCTCTTCTCAACCCTCATAACGTTCATAATTGCCGGAGTAAGAAAAAAAATCAACGTCTACAACGCCTTTATAGAAGGTGCAAAAGACGGATTCAAAACAGCAGTGATGATAATTCCGTACCTGATAGCAATCCTGGCAGGCGTCGCCGTGTTCAGAGCATCAGGGGCGATGGGGATGCTGATCGAAGGACTTACCGAACTCGTCTCCCTGTGCCGCCTCCCTTCGGAATGGGTCGAAGCGTTCCCCGTCGCGCTGATGAAACCCCTGAGCGGTAGCGGTGCACGAGGGCTGATGATTGAGGCTATGCAAACATACGGCGCAGATTCGTTCACCGGACGGCTCGCCTCACTATTCCAAGGCTCAACAGACACTACTTTCTATCTGGTAGCAGTCTACTACGGATCGGTAAACATCAGAAACAGCCGATACACAGTCCCCGGCGCCCTGCTCGCAGACCTGGCCGGAATCATTACCGCCGTCTTCGTCTGTTATCTCTTCTACGGAACTACCTAGTCCCTGATAAGTAAAATCGTTAGCTCCACCGCCCCGTGAGCACCGTAGACCAAACTCTGTTCTATATCGGCTGTTTTGGAAGGACCGGAGATAAATACCCCGTATCCCGTCCCGTCCAAATGTATCAGTGAATATGCATCGTCAATGGTCGGAACGATTCGCGACGCCCTTAGTTTGAAGACCAAATGGTGTGCAATAAAAGGCAATATACGCATAGGTAAATCTTCGTCCTCAATCCATACGGCGCCATTCTCGGTTACCCCTATACGTCCCTCAAAGACAGCAAAGCGTATGCCCTCCGGATCTGTTAGCCCAAAAGCAGAAAACTGCTCCCTTGTTGATGCATTAGTGAAGTCAAATGCACCCCCGAACCTGTCCGCAATAATGCCCTCCACCTCCGAAGCGGCGCACTCTATTACCGTCCCACCCGCCTTTGCTACGGCGGAACTGAAGTCCGAAACCGGATAAATATCGGGCTTCCCGTTAACCGTCAAACCCGACGCAAACGCCGGCCTGTTCCCCCTGATCGCCCTAAGTATGGATTCCCTGCTCATTATTGGAGTGTTGTATACGAATGCAAAGGTAAGTATTTATTTCGTGACTACAGAGATCCATATAAACAGTAAACGCCCTTTAATGAAAATGAAGTAACTTTGCTGCCTTAAATAAAGGTTGAAATATGAATGATAATGGATTCTACCGTACTGCCGCCGCCATACCAAAGGTAAGGGTGGCAGATACCGAGTACAACTGTGCACAGATGAAAATACTTATCGACAGCGCAGCAAAAAAGAACGTGCAGACTGTATGCTTCCCCGAATTATCGGTGACAGCGTATACCTGCGGCGACCTGTTCTTCCAGAATACGCTTACCGAAGCGGCGGAAAAAGCGGTGCAAAAGTTACTCTCCGATACAAAAGACGTCCCGATAACATTCCTCATCGGAGCGCCCGTAGTGCACAGGTACAAGCTCTATAACTGTGCGTTGGTATGCTGTAAAGGCCTCCTGCTCGGAGTCGTACCTAAAATAAATCTCCCTAACTATAACGAGTTTTATGAGAAACGATGGTTCGAACCCTGCGACACAACAGCGCCCGTACAGAGAATTACTTACGCAGGACAGGACACAGTGTTCGGTACAAACCTTCTGTTTGACTTCCATACAGGTAGATTCGCAGTAGAAATATGCGAGGACCTGTGGTCGGTCGTACCGCCAAGCTCTTATCACGCAATGGCCGGCGCATACCTATGTTTCAACCTGTCGGCAAGTAACGAACTTGTAGGTAAGAGAGAATATATAAAATCAATGCTCGCTCAACAGTCGGCACGATGTATCGCAGGTTACGTATATGCCTCGGCAGGATTTGGAGAATCCTCGACAGATACGGTGTATTCAGGTAACGCATACGTCCTTGAAAACGGGAAACTGCTCGCCGAATCTGGACGCTTTGCTATGGATGCACAGCTTATAATAAGCGAGATAGATATCGAACTGCTCGGATCTGAGCGCAAGAGAAATACCACGTTCCCCCCTCACAGAACGGCAGAAGATAATTACCGTACAATACAAATCCCCTCACAATACAAGCCGGTAACGTCCCTCTATCGCGGGATAAACCCGACGCCGTTCATTCCCGCTCCAGAGAATTACAGCGAAAATTGCAGGGAAATCTTCTCAATACAGGTGGCAGGGCTGGCCCAAAGATTCGTGCATACGGCGGCGAAAACGCTTGTGTTAGGCGTTTCGGGCGGGCTGGATTCAACTTTGGCCCTTTTAGTTTGTTCGAAGATGGCGGATAAGCTCGGCCTTCCACGTAAGATGATACTCGGCGTCAATATGCCCGGGTTCGGCACGACAACCCGTACCAAAGAGAACGCAACCGGCCTGATGAGGGCCTTAAACGTCGAGGTAAAAGAGATTGATATAACCTGCGCCTGCGAACGACACTTTTTGGATATAGGACACGATGCGGCGGTTCATGACGTGGTGTACGAAAATACCCAGGCTCGTGAGCGGACACAGATACTTATGGATTTGGCAAATAAGGCCGCAGGGCTTGTCGTCGGTACCGGCGATATGTCGGAACTTGCACTCGGATGGGCAACGTATAGTGGGGATCATATTTCCATGTACGGAGTCAATTCGGGCGTACCTAAGACTCTCGTTCGCCATCTGATCGAGTGGGTAGCGGAAAACGAACTCGAAACAAAGGCGGGAACAATACTCAAAGACGTACTCGATACCCCCGTAAGTCCCGAACTCATACCGGCAGATGCGGCCGGAAACATGACACAGTTTACCGAGACTGTTATCGGACCGTACGACCTGCACGACTTCATCCTCTTTTATGTGCTGCGCTACGGGTTCGCTCCCGATAAGATACTGTTCCTCGCCGTTAAAGCATTCGAGGGAAAGTATAGTAGGGAGGTCATCGTAAAATGGATGGAAGTGTTCTACCGCAGGTTCTTTGCATCCCAATTCAAGCGGAGCTGCATGCCCGATGGTCCAAAGATAGGGTCGGTCAACCTCTCACCAAGAAGCGACTTCAGAATGCCCAGCGACGCCGCCGCAACAGCGTGGCTCCAGCTGATCAAATAAGTCGATCAAGCGTCGCTTATTCCCAACAAATATCCAGGTGTGAACAGAGTATTTTTCAATTAGCATTTATTAGGTATTTTTATAGTATTTTTCTTCTTACCTGCGCCAGCGACGGTTTTGTCCGTGAACGGAGTTGGTTCGGAGTTGGTTCGGAGTTGGTACGGCGTTGGTTCGGACTTGCTCCGGATTTAATTCGGATTTTTATAAGAGTTTCTTAAGAGTTTTTAGAGAAATTTATAAAAGGGATAGCAAAAAGAGATTTAAGGTCATTGATGTTTTTAACGGCGTAAAAAATTTATTGCTTAAAACAGAAATAAATTTTATAAAAATGTTTGTATCCGGAAAATTATTACTACCTTTGCGTCCAGTTTTGGTGGCCAATCTCCCAGCACGGGAGAAAAGCTGAAAAGGGAACCGGGTGAAAATCCCGGACAGACCCGCTGCCGTAAACTCCAAAATAGTCTGAGAGCAAGCTGAAATCCACTGTTCAAAAAACGAACGGGAAGGAAGCTCAAAGGCGGAGTAAGTCGGAAGACCTGCCAAAATACGTCAAAAAACGGCTTTCGAGGACTGAAGCCGGTGACAAACATCACGCAGGATACCCCTGCAAGTGTTTCTCATAATATAACAGTCCCAGAAAAAGATCGTTAAAGTCGTTAAAGTCATTAAGGGCGTTAAGGATTTTAAAAGTGAAAAGAATATTATGAAGATCGGAAAAATAATAGCGTGCATCTGGATGGTAAGCGTAATATGCAGCGCAGGCGGGCAGAGGGCAGACGGGCAACCCGCCGCAGCCGTGCAGAGAGCGGACGGTCAAACGTTAAACGGAATACATAATACAGACGGGCAAACCGCCGAGCCTCCTAAAAACACCGAAGGCCCAATACCAGACAAAACGCAAAGCAAAGACGCTAAAACCGCTGCCCCTCCTAAAAACACTGAAGGTGAAATACCGGCAGAAACGCAAAGGGCAGGCGCGAAAACAAAAGCCGGCGAGCGAAGCGACGCCGGCGCAAAACCAGACGTAACACAAATTACAGACGGGCAAACCGCCGCAGCCGTGCAGAGAGCGGACGGGCAAACGTTAAACGGAAAGAATAGTACAGACGGGCAACCCACCGCCGTCGTGCAAAGAGCAAACGGTCAAACGTTAAACGGAAAGAATAGTACAGACGGGAAAACCGCTGCCCCTCCTAAAAACACCGAAGGCCCAATACCAACCAAAACAAAAAGCACAGACGGGAAACCCGCCGAGCCTCCTAAAAACACCGAAGGTGAAATACCGGCAGAAACGCAAAGAACAGGCGGCAAAACATTAGAAGAAACGCAGAGGGCAGACGGCAAAACAACAGCCCTCAAAGAAGTTATCATCACCGGCGAAAAATACAGGGAAGTAATCCCCTCACAACGGCTGACAGGCCAAAAGTTAGAGTCCCTCAGCTGCTTCTCCGTCGCAGATGCTATAAGATACTTCTCCGGTAT
>JAIRMF010000045.1 GCA_031258895.1 Dysgonamonadaceae bacterium
CGGCTGTGGTCGGGATCAACAATGTACTGTCGAATGTTTGCGAATTTTTCGGCAATTATGATGTCTATCGCGTCACGTTGCACACTGTTGAGTTGTGGTCGGCGATGGCTGCGGTGTTGATATTTATTGTTGTTTTGGCGACGGCGTATATCAACGGAAGGTTGCTGTGTAATACTGTTTGCCCGGTTGGGACTGTGCTTGGGCTTTTGTCCCGTTTCTCGCCTTTTACGATAAAGATTGATGGGAGGAAGTGTACCGGTTGCAAGTTGTGCGAGACTGTTTGCAAGTCTAAGTGTATTGACGGTGTTGGGAGGAAGGTTGACGGGTCGCGATGTGTTATGTGTTTGAACTGTATGCGGGTTTGCAGGCGCGGCGGGATTGGGTACGGGTTGCGGGTTACCGATTACGAGACGATGATTATCGGCAAGCAGTTGAAGGCGAATGTTGAGGTTAGCGGGCCGGCTGGCGAGGCGAAACGTTTTGTTGTTAATGACCGTCGCAAGTTTCTTTTTGCGACTGCCTCGCTTGCTGTTTCGTTGCCCGTTGTTTCTGTTCCGTTGGGCAGGATTTGCGACGGATTCAGGCGGACTCCTCTCACTCCGCCCGGGTCACATTCTTTGGAGCGTTTCAAGAATCATTGCACTGCATGTCATCTTTGCGTGACGCACTGTCCTCAGCAGATTTTGAAGCCGGCGGCATTGGAGTTTGGGCTTGGTTATTTGTTCAAGCCTCATCTTTCTTTTTACGAGACGGGTTATTGCAATTACGGCTGCACGGTTTGTTCGGAGGTTTGTCCTGCCGGTGCGATACTTCGTTTGACGGAGCGGGAGAAGATGGCGGTTCAGATTGGGGTTGCGGAGTTTGACCGTTCGCGATGCGTTGTTTATACCGATTTGACGTCATGTGGCGCGTGTGCGGAGCATTGTCCTACGTTGGCTGTTCGGATGGTTGATTATGTTGACGGTTTGACTGTTCCGGAGGTCACGGAGGATTTGTGTATTGGCTGTGGGGCTTGCGAATCTATCTGTCCTGTCCGGCCGTTGAAGGCTATTAATGTTCGGCCGCACTTGGTTCATCGGACGGCGTTGGTTTCTGACGACGAACAGTTGCGGGAGATTGATGGCGGCGAGCTTGATTTCGGGTTTTAGGTTTTGTTTTATATGTCGAACAATTCGTTTTCCGTGAGGAGTACGATTTTGTTTTCCTGGAGGATTTCGGCTGTTTTTTCGGGGTTGTCGGGACGTATGATACAGAGGGCGGTTTTTCCGGTTGAGAAGGCGTACATATATTCTATTGAGATTTCCGCTTTGTTTATGACGTTCATTATTTTGGCGAGTGCGCCTGGTGTGTTTGGCATTTGGACGCAAATAACGTTAGTAACATTTACCGCGTAGTTATTTTTTTTGAGCAGTTTGAGGGCGTTTTCGGGTTTTGAGACGATTAGTCTTAGGATACCGAAGTCGGAGTTTTCGGATACTGTGAATGCGGTCATGTTTATGTTTTCTTTTCCGAGGGTTTCGGTAATTTCGTTGAATCTTCCTTTTTTATTTTCGAGGAATATTGAAAGTTGTTTGATTAACATGTTGTTTTGTTTATTTAAGTTTACGATTATCGACGACTCTTTTTGCTTTTCCCTGGCTTCTTTGGATACTTTTTGGTTCGACGAGTTTAAGGTTAGGGAGTATACCGAGGACGTTTTGTAGTTTGTGTGCGATATGTTTTTTGAGTTCGAGCATTTTCCCCATTTCGTCGCAGTAGTGATTTTCTTTGACTTCTACTTTTACTTCGAACGTATCGAGGTTGTTTGTTTCTCTGTCCACTGTTATTAGGTAATGTGGTTCGAGTTCTGGTATTTCGCAGATGACGGTTTCGATTTGTGAGGGGAAGACGTTTACGCCTCGGATTATCAGCATGTCGTCGCACCTGCCGAGTATTTTTTCCATTCTGACGGAGGTTCTTCCGCAGTCACATTTTTTATAATTAAGTTTGGTAAGGTCGCGGGTACGGAATCTTAGCAGGGGCATTCCGCTTTTTGTGATGGTTGAGAATACGAGTTCTCCTGTTTGTCCTTCGGGGAGTGGGTTTCCTGTTTCGGGGTCTACGATTTCGGGATAGAAGTGGTCTTCGCAGATGTGAGTTCCGTTTTGGCAGCGGCATTCGTGTCCGACTCCGGGTCCGATTATTTCGGTCAGGCCGTAGATGTCGTAGGCTTTTATTTGGAGTTTGTCTTCGAGTTCTTTTCTCATTCCTTCGGTCCAGGGTTCTGCTCCGAAGACGCCTGTTTTCAGCTTAAACTCTTTGCGGTTGTATGGGGATTGTTCGAGAGCTTCGGCGAGGTAGAGTGCGTATGAGGGGGTGCAGGCGAGTGCGGTTGTTTTGAGGTCGTGCATTAGCATTATTTGTTTTTCGGTATTGCCGCTGGAGATTGGGATTACTGTTCCGCCGAAAGTTTCTACGGCGCTGTGTGCTCCGAGTCCGCCGGTGAACAGTCCGTATCCATATGAGACTTGTACGGTATCGTTTCTGTTTATTCCGTAGGCGGAGAAACATCTTGCGCCGACCTCGTTCCATATGTTGAGGTCGTTTCTGGTGTATCCGACGACGATGGGTTTTCCGGTGGTACCGGAGGAAGCATGTATACGGACGACGTTTGACATTTGACAGCAGAGGAGCCCGAAGGGGTAGTTGTCTCTGAGGTCTTTTTTTGATGTGAACGGCAGTTTGGCGATGTCTTCGATTGATTTTATGTCGTTGGGTGTTATACCTTTTTCGGTCATTTGTTGTCTGTATGGGACACAATTTTGGTAGACTTTTTCGACTGTTCTTTTGAGTCTTATTCCTTGCAGTTCACGCATTTTGTCACGTGACATACATTCAGCGTTTTCGTTCCAGATCATGTTAATTTTTTATTTTTAATAAGGATTTCGCCACAAAGGTACAAAATAAAACGGTATTTTTTTCAATTCTTTGCTGTCGCGATATTCTTTTTTCTTTTTATCTTGCTTTCCCACGCTGCCATCGTGCTTTCCGCCTGATATTTTTTTCTTTGCCTGTTGGGGCGTTAATATCAATAGAGAATGTTCGTGCAAAAAATTTTGTTTCCCGTCAGGGAATTAATATTAATTTTTTTTCCCGATTTGGTTGTTTTAAAAAAAGTTTCTATCTTTGCCGAAAATTTATTCAAAGTATTAATTAATAAAACGAATATTGTTATGGCAACTACAACTGAAACGGGAATCAACACCTACGTCAAGAATTTCAACGAACTTATCGGCATTTGTAATACATTTGGCCCGTCCTATAAGCCGCAGAACGCGCGTTTTGCGATAACTGCTTTGCAGGAACAGTCGGCTCACATTCGCGATTCGATTAACGACGTGGATTTTTACATATCTGCGATGATTGTTGCGGAGGGCGCCAGGCAGGATGTTTTTGCGTTGTTGCATCCTGTTGCGACGCGTGTTTTGGCTGCGGCGGTTTCTTTGGAATTACCGGGCGCGGCGGTTGTTCATGTCAGGGAGATTGTTCGCAAGATACGCGGCAACCGTGCGAAGCCGATTCCGCCGGTGCCTCCTGTGAACGGCGACGAGCCTCATAAGTATATATCGGTTTCCCAGGTCAGTTTTGACGAACAGATCGAGCATCTCAACCAGTTGATTAATGTTGTGATGTTGCAGACTAAGTACACTCCGGCGGAGCACGACATAACTGTCGACGGTTTAAACGAGTTACGGGACGCGATGGGCGTAGCGAACGATGCTGCGAAGTCTGCGACGCGTGATTTAGCGGAATCCAGGGAGCGTCGTAACGAGTTGTTGTACACGCCTACGACGGGCATGATGGACACCGGCATTTTGGTGAAAGAGTATGTGAAATCCGCCTACGGTCTTAAGAGCCCGCAATATAAGGAAGTGAAGGGCATCAGGTTTGCGAACAAGAAGCCGAAGAACATTTAGCAGCAGTCGCCGTGAAAAGTGGAATACATTTTGATTAACGATTAAGAAGGACATATAAAAAAAAATAGATTGTTTGGTTAATAATAATAAGTGCATAATAAATTGGATTAAATTAATAGTTATTTTTGAAAGGGGGGGGCAGTGATGCCACCCCTATTACTTTCCCTCTCACACATCTTGCTCTCCCTCTCACACATCTTGCTCTCCCTCTCACACATCTTGCTT
>JAIRMF010000060.1 GCA_031258895.1 Dysgonamonadaceae bacterium
TTTATTCTTTTTGCAAGGTTTCTTGCCGCAAAAGTACAAAATCCTGCATTTTTTACCAAACTTTTTTATCAATATGTTATTAACAATCAGGAAAATAAATGAATCTTATGGAGCAACTAATTAATCTAATCGTTTAAATTCAAAATCATTTTTACTACAACAGGCTTTCTGATAATCAAAATTATAATCCCGCATATATTTTTCCTTAATCTCTTTCGCCCCATTGGAAAACGGGTCGGAAACACTTTGCACGGTAGTTACGATTATTGACATTTCAGGAGTCAATACCGTTCCGTTTGTTCTTTTTACGCGCTTGGGCGTCACTTTAAATACTTTTGACATATCATTTTACTTTAATTTTTTTGCCTCCACTTTTGCGGCTATCGGCATCTCCGTTTTATTTTATTAAATATTCATTATCAATTTCCTAAAACAAATTAGCGTGAACTGTTGTCACACTACCTCGCATGCGTTTTGCTGTTTTGCCTTGTAACTTGTTCAGATTCAAATTTACTACTGAAAAAGGGCAAAACGTTACTGTGCTCCTCAGAAACGTTACTGCGTTCCTTAGAAAAGTCGGTGTATTCTTTAAGTTGTCCTTGTAGCTCTCGCGCGGTTTTAAAAAGTTTGTTGCTGTCCTTGTAGCTCTCTCGCGCGGCTTTAGCAGGTTGTGTGTGTGTGTGTGTGTGTGTGTGTGTGTGTGTTAATAAATTATCCGACGCCACCAAATATTTTATAATATTTGGAGATAAAATTATGTCGGTATGTGCTATCATTTTTGTCATAACAGCCGCAAAGGTAAACAATGTTTTTGAAACAGCAAAATAAACAGTGAAAAAACACAAAATAATTTTACAACCCGCAAAAACCAAATTTCACATCCGTGCGTAAATAACATTCTTCATACCACTCATATATGGTGTGGATGGCAAATATTTGTTAGGGTAAAAAAAAATATTTACCTTTGCACACTTTTTTTCAGAGACCTGCAAAATACCTATGATTAAAATAACTTTTCCCGACGGCTCGGTACGCGAATATAACAAAGGCGTGACCGCTATGCAAATAGCAGAAAACATCAGCCCGGCACTCGCACGCGAAACCCTCGCCGCAAACATAAACGGCGAAACATGCGACCTGCTCCGCCCGATCGAACAAAACTCCACCGTCCAACTGTACAAATGGGATGACGCAGAAGGCAAGAATACATTCTGGCACTCCTCCGCACACCTCTTAGCCGAAGCCCTAAAAATACTATATCCCGACGTCAAATTCGGAATAGGTCCCGCTATCGAAATCGGCTTCTATTACGACGTTGACCCCGGCAAAAACGTCACCATAAAAGATTCGGACCTGATCGCCATAGAAAAAGAAATGCAAAAACTTGCATCAAATAAAAGTCCCATCAAACGAGCCAATATCTCAAAAAAAGATGCACTCGACCTGTTCGGTAAACAAAACGAAACATACAAAACAGAATTGATTAGCGAACTTTCCGACGGTACAATAACAATATACACACAAGGAGACTTTACCGACTTATGCCGCGGTCCGCACCTCCCGGATACCTCATACATAAAAGCAATAAAACTGACCGCAGTTGCAGGCGCATACTGGAGAGGCGATATCAACCGCCCGCAACTTACCCGTATCTATGGTATCACGTTCCCAAAAAAGAAACTCCTCGACGATTACCTCTCACTGCTCGAAGAAGCAAAAAAACGCGACCACCGTAAAATAGGAAAAGAAATGGAACTGTTCACATTCTCCCAAAATGTAGGACAGGGACTGCCCCTCTGGCTGCCCAAAGGCACCCAACTGCGTCTTAAACTCGAAGAATTCCTAAAGAAAATACAACTGCAATACGATTATCAACAAGTAATCACCCCACATATCGGAAACAAAAACCTGTACGTAACCTCCGGTCACTATGCCAAATACGGTAAAGATTCGTTCCGCCCAATAACTACGCCCGAAGAAGGTGAAGAGTTTCTGTTGAAACCAATGAACTGTCCCCACCACTGCGAAATATACAAAGCCTTCCCACGCTCCTACAAAGAACTACCGCTCCGTCTGGCCGAATTCGGCACAGTCTATCGGTACGAACAAAGCGGAGAACTACATGGCCTAACCCGTGTCAGAGGCTTCACCCAGGACGACGCCCATATCTTCTGCACACAAGAACAGGTAAAAGATGAATTTATCAAGGTCATGGACATTATTAATATCATTTTCAAATCTTTGAACTTTAATGAATTTGAAGTCCAGATCTCACTCCGTGACCCGGAAAACAAAGAAAAATACATAGGCTCCGAAGAAAATTGGAATGCTGCGGAAAAAGCAATAATCGAAGTTTGCGAAGAAAAAAATATCAAAGCGAAAACAGTACTCGGCGAGGCGGCGTTCTATGGCCCAAAGCTTGACTTCATGGTAAAAGACGCACTCGGACGCCGCTGGCAACTCGGCACAATACAAGTGGACTATAACCTTCCGGAACGTTTTGAACTCGAATACGTCGGAGCTGATAACAGAAAACACCGTCCGGTGATGATTCACCGCGCCCCGTTCGGTTCTATGGAACGCTTTGTGGCAGTACTGATTGAACATACCGCCGGTAAATTCCCTCTCTGGCTGGCCCCTGACCAGGCTGTGATGATTCCGGTGAGCGAGAAGTTTAATGACTATGCCTACAAAATAGCAAAAGAATTAAAGCAGCAAGACGTCCGCGTCGTCATCGACGACCGTAACGAGAAAATAGGCCGCAAAATAAGAGATAACGAACTGAAAAAAATCCCGTATCTACTGATAGTAGGAGAAAAAGAAATTGAGACAAACCAGGTTGCTGTCAGAGAACAAGGCAAAGGAGGCGATAAAGGTTCGATGAAAATTGCCGATTTTGCCGAATTATTAAAAAAGGAGGTTAAAAAACAAAGTATATCATAAAAACATTGAATGAAGAAAGAGAATCTTAAAGACCAGTACCGGATCAATGAACAGATCCGTGCCAGAGAAGTCAGGCTGGTAGGCGATAACGTCCAGCAAGGCATTTACTCAACTTATGATGCGCGTCAAATGGCCCGTGACCAGGACTTGGACCTTATCGAAATTTCCCCTAACGCCTCCCCTCCGGTTTGCAAAATACTGGATTACCAAAAATTTATTTACCAACAGAAAAAACGGCAGAAAGAAATAAAAGCCAACTCGGTAAAAGTGCTTGTCAAGGAAATCCGCTTCGGTCCCCAAACCGATGACCACGATTACGACTTCAAGTTGAAACACGCAAAAAACTTCCTTTCCGAAGGTTCAAAAGTGAAAGCGTATGTATTTTTCAAAGGACGCTCAATAATGTTCAAGGAACAGGGCGAATTACTACTGTTAAGATTTGCAAACGACCTTGAATCTTATGGGAAAGTAGAGCAATTGCCTTCTCTCGAGGGCAAGAAGATGATAATAATACTCTCGCCCAAAAAACAAATTACGCCACCGCCGGCAACAGAAAAGGAAGCCGACCGGCAATAATACCACCAAAACAGTTCCACATCCGGTATTCACAAATAACGCCCGCCTCCGAAATAAAATACACCTTAGTTTGTACGAGTTTATACGGAAAGAGGATAATTTACGTTATATAGTTTATGCCGTCACGTATAAAAATCTTGTTTCTGTTCGTTCTGCTGCCTTTGCTAAGCTTTGCGCAGCGTGTTGTTATCAAGGGTACGGTAACCGATTCCGACGGCCTGCCGGTTGAACTTGTCAACGTCGGAATACATGGCGCATCCGGCGGCGGTTTCACCGACGAAAAGGGACGATATTCGCTCACGGCTAATAAAAGTGACTCTTTGACCTTAGTTTTCACCTGTCTCGGATACGGCAAGACACAACGCATTATACCGAAAGTTGAAGGTGACATGATTGTTAACGTCACGCTCCGACCTGTAACGTATGATATTGGCGAAATAACCGTTACCGCTCGTCGTTCTGACCCGGCGATGATGCAGATAGAAACGGGAAGAAACCGTTTAGCGGTCGATGCTACGGGAGGCAGTGTCGAATCGTTCGTTGTCACCGCCGGCGCCGGCGTGTCGTCCACCAATGAACTGAGCACTCAGTATTCGGTCCGTGGGGGAAACTACAATGAGAACATTGTTTACGTTAACGGCATAGAAATCTACCGTCCCATTCTTATTCGCAGCGGACAGCAGGAGGGTTTGAGCTTTATCAATCCCGATATGGTAGAAAACGTTTCGTTTTCCTCCGGTGGATTTGAAGCGCGGTACGGCGACAGGATGTCCTCGGTACTCGACGTAACTTATAAAAAACCGGAAGCGTTTGAGGGCGGATTTTCAGCGAGTATGCTTGGCGGCAGCGTTTATGTCGGGTACTCTTCGGGCCGTTTCAGTCAGATCTCCGGGCTGCGTTACAAACGGGGTACAACACTTCTGAAAACCCTTGACACGAAAGGCGATTACGAACCTTCCGCACTCGACTTTCAAACCTCTGTTACGTATGCGGTCAAGCCTAATCTCAATCTGAGTTTTATGGGTAATCTTTCTTTCAACGATTACGATTTCTACCCCGGCTGGCGAAAGACCGTATGGGGGACGCTTGACGTACAGGAGAGTTTTGAAGTTTTTTACGGCGGCGCCGAACGCGACAGGTTTCGCACACTTTTCGGCTCGGCAGCTATGGAGTACAACATCTCCGACAACGCCAACGTCACCTTTCTCCTTTCTACGTTCCGGAACACGGAACAGGAGAACTACGACATTGAGGGTGAGTACTGGATAAGTAATATACTTGGCGACAGCGAAAAAGATATTACGGGGACGGGCAAATTTATAGAGCATGCGCGCAATTACCTTTTGACCAGAGTCGCCAATGCCACCCTGAAAGGGGACGTCGGACTGAACCATAACACTGTACGGTGGTCGTTTTCATGTCAGACTGAGAACATCCACGACAGGATTCACGAGTGGCAGCTCCAGGATTCGATGGGCTACTCGCTACCGTACAATGACAATATGCTGCAGATGAAAAACAGCCTCTCATCGCGTCACGATATATCATCCGTCCGCCTTTCGGGCTATATCCAGGACTCGTACAGCCTGCGCAGTAGCTGTGGTTTGTGGACTTTTACGGCCGGCTTGCGTAGTTCCTGGTGGAATTTCAACCGTGAGAACATTATAAGTCCCCGTGCGTCTGTCCGGTTTATTCCATCGGCCGACCGGAGATTTACGACAAGGTTTTCGACCGGACTTTATTACCAGTCGCCTTTTTACAAGGAATTTCGCAGGATCACCGGCGACGGTAGCGGCAACAGCACTATAACTCTCAATCGTGATATTCGGTCGCAGCGTTCTTTGCATTTTGTACTTGGCGGCGATTTTACGTTTCGGGTTGAGAGCCGCCCGTTCAAGTTTACTGCGGAGCTGTATCACAAGAAGATGGACGACTTGGTGCCGTATTATGTGAACAATGTCCGGATACAGTATTATGGTGAGAACACTTCTTCCGGTTCTGCTTCCGGCATTGATTTCAAGCTTTTCGGGCAATTTGTTCCCGGCACGGACTCTTGGGTTGGTTTTTCTCTCATGCAGGCCAGCCGGACCACTTTTAGCGGGGATAAGATTCCGATGCCGACCGACCAGCGTTACAATTTCACTTTGTTTTTCAACGACAATATGCCTGGCTACCCTCGTTTGGAGTTGAATCTCAGGGCTATTTGGGCGGGCGGGCTACCGTTTTCCGTTCCCGACTATGAATACGCCAAATATATTCGCACGCCGTCCTACCGTCGTGTTGATATTGGGGCGACGTACCGTCTTACGGATTTTGGGAGTTCCGGCAGTTTGCGTTTTCTTAAGAATTCGTGGATAGGAGTTGACGTATTTAACATGCTTGACATTAAAAATCTGAGTTCATATTCTTGGTTTCCCGATGTTGAGGGGTTTCGTCATGCTGTTCCCGACCGTTTGACGGGGCGGCAAATCAATTTTAAGTTGATTGCCGAATTTTAATTTACCCTCAAAAGATTGCTGTTGTAAAAATAATGTTTACCTTTGCACCCGTTATGACGACAGTAGCTACACGTACCGACATAAATTTCTTGCCGACTACGTCAAAATATTTGGCGGCGTCGGATAATTTATAATGATTACCCGTATACATACCTAAATTCATTTTTGTATGATACACAAGCAATTAATAGCCTTCC
>JAIRMF010000097.1 GCA_031258895.1 Dysgonamonadaceae bacterium
CCATCGGAACGCATATTCCAATTCCGGAAAACGTTGAAATACCGAACGCAGATTTTGCGTTTACGGGAACTTTCGACGGGAAAGGCCATACCGTCTCCAACGTGAAGATCACGCTTGGCGATGACAGTATGGGAGTTGGGCTGTTCGGCTGTGTGATAGGGAATGAAACCGAACAATCCATCAAAGCATTGACTCCGAATAATCTAGCGACAAATGCTGGCACTCCCCTGATTAAAAACCTCACTGTCAATAACGTGGATGTTAAGGGAGGGTTTTTTGTCGGCGGAGTCATCGGAGAATTGTATTATGGGAATATCGACAATGTCAGGTTAACGGGCAACAATAGGGTTGTAGGTTCCGTTTATGGCAATTTTGGCGCTATTGCCGGCCTCGTCGGGATGTTGTACGGCGTCGTAGAAAATTGTTCGGCACAGGCAGATGTCATCGCCCCTGGAGAACCTATTGAAGGCATGGTTGGAATTATAGCTGGAGGTACTAAACATGCCGTTATCAGCGGATGTTCCGCAACAGGCAGTGTCACTGCCAATGGCAAAAGTGCAATTTCAATAGGGGGCTTGGCTGGGTGCCTCCAGGATTCACCTTTTATCGAGGATTGTACTGTGACCGCAACCATCAGCGCGTCAGGCGAAAAAAGTTTCATGATTGGCGGGTTAATTGGCCACGCCGGTAATTACGATAAAGTTAACCCCACTTTGATAAAAGACTGTGCCGCCAATGTAAATATCACTGTCGCGGATTCTGCTCTACGGGTTGGCGGCATACTTGGAAGCAATTGGTACATAGAAGCATTTTTTGATGAAGTGCCAGACCCGTCTATTTATAGAATTGTGAATTGCACAACGTCTGGGGCGATAAGCGGTAACGCGAGGCAAGTCGGAAGCATCGCCGGATATGGGTACGATTCCACCATCACAGGTTGTAGCAGCACAATGACATGGAGTGGGGGAACGATAAACGAAGCCGGGAAAATGCAAACTTCCCAAGATGACCCCGAGGCAATCGGTACTGATTATTATCCAAAAGAGTGAAGCTTGGTATGCTCATTCGTATGCTCAATTGAAGAGGACAAGGGACAGCCGGATTCCTAAAGCCCCTTCCGGCTGCTCTTTTTTGTTTATCTCACCGCAGAGGAGAAAAGCATGGGACGGCGCAGGGAGACGAACTGGACAAAGTACGATGGCTTATCAAAAATTGAGCGTCATAATGGCAATTTGCCACTCTTGCGATACTGGCCCGGGGAAATGCCGTAGCGTTTCTTGAAAGCATAGAAAAAATTTGCACTGCAAGAATATCCGACATCAGTTGCAATTTCAAAGACTGATTTCTTGGTATCAAGCAACATTGCCGCAGCGAGTTCCAGACACACATTGCGATGATAAGCGTAGATCGGCAAGCTAAATATATTTTTGAACCTTTTTTTCATAGTCGTCGTATTCATCATCAATTCACGCGCGAGTTCCGCGATGGATGGAGGTGTGTCGATGCGGTTCATCAGAATCTGGGGGATACGTTTTATCTGCTCCGTTTCAAAATCTATGGTGCGAGATTCTGCAACAGACGTTTCATTGGCTATTATGCGAGTCAATATCTCTCTGAATTTATTCTCAATGAATAACTTCTTGATCCGGTTAGGGTAATCGCAATTGATAATCTGCGTGAACGCATTTGCTATATCTGGCGAGGGCAGAGTTACAGGGTATGCCTTATCTTTGGGATCACATGTTTTGAACGTCTCTGCCCACAATTCTTCGCCTGCTTCCCCCAATAGTTCTCCTATTATTTTTATTTTATTTGTCGTGTGAAAAGAGATGCTTGAGATTTGTTGATCCTTGCAACAGACAATATTGCCCCGAGAACCGGACGGAGGTGATACATAAAGGTGTTTTGCGGAGTATACGTCATCTTCAAAACCGCTTCCCCGGAATACGGAACAGCCAGATATCCTATACTCCAATTCTAAATAATCACTATCGAATTCATATGAAATACTTATGTCCTTAGTCGCGAAAATCTTGAAAATATCGAGATTGATGCTACCGAATAAAATGTATGTTTCTAACATGATTGTAGCAAACGGAACCTCATAAAATATTATTTTTTTATCTTCGGATGAAGCAACTTTTCCCTTTTCGGAAATCTCTTCAAAAAACTCTTCCTGATTTCTGAAATTTATAGTACAAGCTCTTGCGAACATCGCCGATCTCTCCTTTGAGACAAGCAATATCAAGTTTGCCATTTCTAACCCTTATTATAGCCTCTCTTCGTAAATTTCTTATCTCCAAATATTTTTTTCCTCTGTCGAAATCATTCATTGAGTTTGCCCTGTCATACTTGTCCATGCCGTCTTAATGGCAAATACTAATACCTGGAGGGAATATGCTTTGAATACTATGAGAAGGTCTTCAAGATTCTGGTTCCTATTGTTTTTTTGGGGCGCTATATTATTGGGGAATGGCGGTTGTGGAGGGTCGGACGCTCCGCTGTCGGAATTTGCCGGTGGACAAGGAACGCCGGAAAATCCATATCAGATCGCAACGGCGAAGCAACTGGAGAATGTGCGTAATCATCTCGATAGGAATTTTGTTTTAACAAGCGACATCAACCTCGCTTCGTATGAGAATTGGGAACCAATAGGCACTTTGGTTTTCGCCAACCCCGAAGAGGATCAGGAAACGCCCGTCATGGAACTGGCCTTTACCGGTGTCTTTGATGGTGGGGGACACACGGTTTCAAATATCATAATCAACACCCCTGAAAAATCTGGTGTTGGGTTATTTGGCTGTATAGCTGGAGACATCGGCTCTATCTCGAACTTGGTAGTCGAAAACGTGAACGTTAAAGGCATGACGCTTGTTGGAGGCGTAATCGGCTATCGCAGTATAGGCTCAGCGGTAAAAAATATTCGATTGGTTGGAAACGATAATTACATCGAGGGTGGAAATATGGTAGGAGGCATATTAGGCGGAGGCTTCTGCGATATCGTTGACTGCGAGGCTCAGGCAAACGTAAAACTGGTTGGTGATGAAGGAGGTCTGGCCGGAGTACTCGCCGGAGGCATGGAGACATGCGACATTATAGGAAGCCATGCGACAGGCACGATAACGGTGGAAGGAGCGAACGACACGGGCATTGGCGGGTTGGCTGGCTGTGTGTGGTGGAGCCAAAAGGTTTTAGATTGTTCGTCTGATGTAGTCATAACTGTTGGAGAAGATAATATGATGATCGGAGGACTCGTCGGTTATGCCGGAAGAGGAGTAGGCGTTGACGGCGTGACGCTAATTTCCGGCTGTTCGGTGACTGCTGTGATAAATGCCCCCAACAGCGCCGAGCGCATAGGCGGGATTGTTGGAAGCGGTTTTTACTCGGACGTATACGAAGCAAATTATTTTCCAGGTCTAAAACCAACCGCGATTAGTATTGTCAATTGCAACACGTCAGGTCAAATCGACGGAGGAATTATAAGTGGAACTATCATCGGCTATGCCTACAATAATTCATTTGTTACAAACTGCGCGTCAGATATGACCATAAAAGACGGGACTGCAAAGCAGGTGGGCGCGACCGAAACCGACATTCCACTCGATAATTTGCGTTAAAAAAAAGCTTATAATGGTGATTTATTCAGCGTTTCCTTAAATAACCGCGAATTAGTTTGATGGTATATACTTTGAGGAGAACAAATTCGCGGTTACTTCAAGG
>JAIRMF010000106.1 GCA_031258895.1 Dysgonamonadaceae bacterium
GGACTTGCAGTGCTGGTCATGCTTGCCGGAGGATATTTTCTAAGCAAAAAACTGAAAAACAATAAGGTAAAATGAGGTTATTTCATGGTTTGTTTATCTTGGCTCTGCTCGGAACAACGTCCTGTGCCTACCGCAAGATAATATTCATGCAGGACAAAAATCATCCTAAAGAAGCGGAATATCCTACCATGCTCGAAGAAAATATCGTTCGGTTCCAACCGGACGATATTATTACGATAGCCGTCAACATACCCGGTCACCCTGAAATAGCGGCCGATTTTAACCTGCCGCTTGTGCCGACAGCGTCAACTTATGACCTCGGTTCTACCCTCAATCAAAGCGTAGGACGTCAATCGTACAGGATTGATCGCAATGGCGACATACCGTTTCCGATAATCGGAAAAATGAAAGTTTCGGGATATACGCCAAAAGAGCTTGAGACAAAGATAGCGGAAATGATCAAATCCGATTATATCAAAGACGGCTCGGAGCCTGTAGTTACAGTGCAATTGACTAATTTTACAATTTATTTTCTCGGCCGCGAAGGCGGCGGCGGTTCAATTACCGTTAACAAGGATCACATAACAATCTTCGAGGCATTATCGCTGCACGGTGGGGGTGAATCCTATTCAGGCAAACAGGACTTCGTTCTGCTTATAAGACCTCTGCCCGACGGCACGCAAAAACATGTGCGCATCGACTTGACAAAGATAGATATAGTTTCGTCGCCCTATTACTATCTTCACCAGAACGATATGATATATATCGAACCGAGAAAATTCAAACTGATTCAAACGGAATTTCAGAATGTAGGGGTCATCACTTCGGCACTATCATTGCTCGTAACCGGTATCGGATTTTACTTTTACTTTAGGAGCTTAAACAATAAATAGGATGGAAGGTAATAAACAGGAAACAAAAATAAGAGAAAGACAACAGGAAATCGATTACCAGTGGTTTATCTACAATTTTCTTATTTATTGGAAATGGTTTGTCCTGTCGGTGGCTATATTTCTTGCTATCGGATATTTGAAGGTACGGTATGCAGTTCCCGTTTATGAAATTAATTCCAGTATCGCACTCAAAGGCAGAGGCATTTCTCAGAATGATGACGTTGGCCTGTTTGAGGCAATGGGATTTATTCAGGCGAGTAGCAATATCAGCAACGAGATATATACGATGCGTTCCCGTAATATGATTCATACTGTTGTTACGGAAGAAAAGTTCTATATCAGATATTTCGTCAAAGGGAAAATAAAAGACACCGAAATCTACGGGTACGGTAATAACTTTTACAATACTGCGCCGGTCAGAGCGTATGTTGACTCTGCGGTCCTTGCTTCGCTGAATACAACAATGGTATTGACCGTGTCACGCAGTGAATACAACAAAATTCAAGTTGAAGGTTACTACAACGGATATGATATTAAAGGGGATTATTCTTCCTTGCCCGCTACGGTGGAAACACCAATAGGAGAAGTATTGTTGTTGCCGGATCCGGATACGGAACTGGACAGTCGCGTTCCTCTCAATATCAATATTACTCCTCCACTTTGGGTAGCACAAAATTTCATGAGTAATCTGAGTATTTCCGATGAGCGTGGAAATAGTAGGAAACTTAATATTAAACTCACGGATACACATCCCGGAAGGGGTGTTGACTTTCTCAACAAACTTGTTGAAATATACAATCGCGAGACTATTAACGAAAAGAACGAATCCACAAAAATTGCTTTGACTTTTATCGAAGGGCGTTCCCGTGAATATGAAAAAGATTTGTATGAAGCAGAGGATAGAGTGCAGTTCTGGCGAGAGGAAAACGACGGACTTGATGTTATGTCCGAAGTGGGATTTGTACAGTCCGGAGAATATGAACTTGAAAGGAAATTGGTTGAGATAGAGTCTTCTTACAGGAAAATAAACGCGGTCGAATCTGAGTTGCGCAGCGATGAATACAAACAAATCATTACGCCTATTGACGGTATAGTTGGCGCTCTGCCTGAATTGGTTAGGAGGTATAATGATCTTGTATTGGAAAGAGACAAAACACGGGCTTATGCATCGGATGATATCCCTCTTTTGAAACAAATGATAATCAAACTTGACAACATAAGGGAACAATTGGTGTTAGCTATCGAAGGCGCACGCCAAGGCTTGGACACCGATAAGAGAAAACTCCAGGATGTTTTAGGTTTCTACAATACTTCGGGTGAAATACTTCCCTCCAAACAGAGGGATCTTGGCGATGTAAGCAGATTCCAAGGTTTGGTGGCGGAGATGTACACTTCCATGCAAACAAAAAAACTTGACTTGGAACTGACTATGGCGGTACAGGCGTCAGTAGTGAAAATATTGGAATCACCTCTCTCTTCAGGCGCATTTATTTCACCTACGCCTAAGATGACCTATCTGATGTGTATTGTGTTTGGCATTGTTATTCCCTTTGTTATTCTCGGAATTCGCGCTATACTGAATTCAAAGTTGACAAGCGAATCCGAAGTGACACGCTTCTCAAAAGTGCCGATCGTCATCTCTTTGCCGTTTATTAAAAAGAAAGAATCAATTATTATCAAAAGCGGTTCTACAAAACCTGTGATAGAACGTTTCCGTTTGATGCGAACAAATCTGCAGTTCGTATTAGGAGAGGATAAAAAAACAATATTAATCACATCAACTTTAAGTGGCGAGGGCAAAACCTTCGTTTCACTTAATCTTGCAATGACTTTTGCCTTGCGTTATAAAACTCTGCTGGTAGGTCTCGATGTACGTCGTCCCAAGTTGAATTCCTATTTCAATTTACCTAAAAACGAAGGTGTTGTTGCGTATCTGCTTGGAGAAAAGACAAATGTAGATGAACTGATATACAAAAACGTCAATGACACGCATATGGATGTTCTTGTGTCGGGTTCGATTCCGCCTAACCCCAATGAATTGCTCATGGACAAGCGTCTTGACCAACTGTTCCTCGAATTACGTAAAAGATATGATTATATAGTTATTGACAGTTCGCCGGTAGGTAGCGTTTCTGACGCTTTCCTGCTGAAACGAATATCTGACGTCTCACTATTCATTATCCGTCGTAATATGACGCCTAAATCGGCGCTTGCCCTTCTAAACGATATTCACGAAAAAAATCGTCTTGACAACTTGAATATAGTCCTTAATGCCTTCAGCCGTAAAGATGTGGGATACTATGGGAGTGGCTACGGTTATGGATACGGCTATGGTTATAGTTATGGTTATGGTTACGGTTATTGAAGCAATGAATCATAAAAAAATAAACAACATATATAAATCAGAAATTATGAAAAGATTAACAGCGCTAATTTTTTTGTCTGTCCTTTATCTTCCATCTTTTGCACAAGAAGAAATTTCTCTTGCGGAAGCGGTAAATCACTCAGCTAAAAGCGACAATTGGTTTATAGCTGCCGGTGGAAACGCTAATCTTCTGTTAGCAGAGCAGGACGGATTAGTAAATCCACTGAAACGTATAACATATGGCGGTGACTTCAGTATCGGCAAATGGTTTAATCCGTTCACAGGAGCGCGTATTCAGGCTACTTACGGAGCATTGAAGGGTTGGAACTCATATGCAAATAAAGGAGGAACGTATCTGGGTAGCGGCCATCGCCGTTCCTCTAACGGTTATTATCCGGGTATTTCAAATAATACAGGAGCATCTTCCCTCCTTCCTGCTTTTGATTTGAAAAATCATAGCGGTTCCGAATGGCATGGATTCCTGCAAGAGTTCAATTATGGTGCATTGACACTGGACGTCCTGGCTAACCTGTCTAACTATTTCTACGGACATTATTCCGATCGTCTGGTAAATATTATTCCGTTTGCCGGAATTGGCGTGATTGGTTCGTTTAAAGGAAAAGAAAATACTTATTTGAACTATCCGGGCCATCTTGTGAGAGACAAATGGTACTGGGCGGTTGCAAAAATCGGTTTCACTGTTGATGTGAGGCTTTTAAAGAATTTTTCGGTTTATTTGGAACCCACTGCATATGCAACTAATATAGATTTTGATGCATACGAAGGACATAGTTGGGGTGATGCTGTTCTCAAACTCACGCTTGGTGTAAAATATACTTTCAATCCGGGTTTCTATAACATAAATAAACTCACGCTTAATGAAATCGATCGCCTCAACGACAGAATAAACGAAAACCGTCGACGTCTTGATGAACACCAAGAAATTCTTGAACATCATGAAAATCTGCTGGAAAAACTGCAAAAAAGTTGTGAAGAAAAACCGGTTGTCATTGTCGACAACAATGTTCGAAATAAAATAGAGTTGCCTTTTTACGTAAGTTTCAGATTGGATTCCTACAAAATTGAAAAATCAGAATATGATAGACTATCGGATTTGGTTGAATATATAAAAGAAAATCCTAATTCTAATATTCTGCTCGTTGGCTATTCTGACCGCAAAACAGGCACATCAAAATATAATCTGAATTTGAGCAAAAAGCGTGCATTTGCTGTTGCACAGGAATTAAATTCAAGAGGAATATCCTCAGACAGACTGGATATACAGTGGAAGGGAGATAGGGAACAGCCATTCCCCGATAACGATCGTAATCGCGCTGTGATCATAGTTGAGCAAAAATAAAAGTTAAAAGTGTTTATAAAAGTTTACAGATCCTTTATGTTCAGGCAGGTAAAGGTCTGTAAACTTTTTTGAAATATGAGAAAACTGCTCTATATAACTATTGATGCTGCTTTGCTCTTTACCGGCATACAGTCTGCCTTCATACTGCTGGAAAACCTGAATGTACTATACGAATATGAAAAAAACTTTGCAGCTTTTTTAGATATTTTGCCGTACATTCTGGGTACCTATATCTTTCTGACGTATGCCTATGGACTGTATAATATTGCGAGAAAAAACCTCTCGGATGTAATCTATTCTGTTTTCTTGCTGTCCGTGTCGTTGCTTGTATTGGAAATGGGTATCTGTTTTCTTATTCGCGACGTAGCTATGGCCTTTCCGCGAAGCGTAATGCTGCTTGGCGGAGTGTTTAATCTGTTCTTACTGACCGGCTGGCGAGTTTTATGTTGGCAAGTAGAGCGCAAAGTTGCAGGGATTAAGAAAATTGCAGTTTTCAGTGGGCATGATAACAGCCTGATACCATCTATCGTGAAGTTTTTTTCTAAACTGTATAAGATAGAATACGAATATTCCGAAAAAGATGATTCGACTGTCATAGAAGAAAAAATAAAATCGGTCGATGAAGTTTTTATCGATATCAATATTCCTACAAAAGTCCGTGACAATGCTCTGTTTCTAAGTATTAAACACAAAAAAAATGTTTTTTTTGTGCCGGAGTATTACTACCTTAGTCTGATATCAGCTTTTTTAAGTAAAACCGATGACATACCAACATTCCAAATAACGTCGATGGAGATGTCGACCGAAGAACGATTCATCAAACGATTTTTCGATTTAATTTTATCATTGTCCTTAATTATCATCTTCCTTCCATTCGGTTTGTTTATTGCCGCACTTGTTAAACTTGACGGAGGACCGGTGTTTTATTCGCAGGAACGTGTGACACGTGACCGCAAAAGTTTTAAAATACTAAAATTCAGAACAATGATTCCTAATGCCGAAAAAAAGTCAGGGCCTGTCTTTGCGTCGGAAAATGATCCTCGTATCACAAAGGTGGGACGATTCCTTCGAGCCGTTCGTTTTGACGAAGTTCCACAATTACTTAACATATTGAAAGGTGAAATGAGCGTTGTCGGTCCTCGTCCCGAGCGACCATACTATGTGAATAAATTTGAGCAGGCTATACCCGAATATGCATACCGCCATCGTGTGAAGGCCGGACTGACCGGACTCGCACAAGTGGAAGGTAAATACAACACAACGGTTGAGAATAAATTACGCTATGATCTGATATACATCAACCGTTATTCGGTATGGCGCGATTTTTTGATTATTATTCAAACGATTAAAATTCTGTTTATAAGAGAAAGTACGGAGGGCGTGCAGTAATGCAAGCTAAAATTCTGTTTATTATTGATAACCTGACCGGAGGCGGAGCGGAAAAAACTCTGATTCACGTGTTGCGTCATATTGATAGGAACAGATTTGACGTTTCTTTGCTGGTGGTAGCTAAATACGGTATTTATATCCCCGATATTCCCTCAGATATACGTGTTTTCTCGATTTTTGGCGATGGCAAGACTATGAAATGTCTTGGATTGTTTCCACTATTTCGCCTTTATCGCCGCTTGGGAGCAATGCTTTTCCGTAAATATCCATACTTTGTTTCGCAGTTTGTCCGTATCCCAGATTTCGATATTGGTATCAGTTTTTGCCATGGTGACAATATGCCGCTTTTATGGACTTTGAAAAAACATTTCCGTAAAACTGTGATGTGGATTCACGGCGATTTGCGTATCTCAACTCGCCGGTTTATCCTTAAACGTTTTCCGGACGAAACAGCCGCCGTTGATCGTTTTATCTTTGTCTCCCAAGCAGCAAAGGACGCATTCATCGAAACTTTTCCCGAATATGTCCACCTGCAGATGCGGATGAGCGTCATCTACAATCCTTTGGATTTCGACAACATCCGCAGTCATGGTATAAGGTTGGAGAGGACAAATACTGATGTGTTGCAGGTTGTCGCAGTTGGCAGGCTTGATAAAGGAAAAGGTTTCGATCGCTTGATACGCGTTCACAGTCGTTTGCTCGACGATGGCGTCAAACATGAACTTGTTATTCTCGGTAAAGGACCGGAATACGAAATGCTGGAAAAGCAAATTACCAAACTCGATGTTGGTGCCACATGCCAACTTGCCGGGTTCCAAAATCCATATCCCTATCTTGCCACTGCCGATGTTTTTGTACTCTCGTCTTTCAACGAGGCATTGCCGGTAGTAGTAGCGGAAGCGATGGTTCTTTGCCGACCGATAGTTTCCACAAATGTGGCAGGTGCAGATGAACTGCTGGGAAACGGACGTTTTGGAATTCTCACCGAAAATAGTGAAGACGGTGTATATGACGGACTAAAAAAAATGTTGACCGACAGTGTTTTAAGAAAACATTTCGAGGAGGAACTAAATAAAAATCAAGACAAATTCATTTTTACCTCCGATGTACATAATATTGAGGAAAAATTGCTTAAAATGCTATGATGAACAACTGCAAAATATCGGTATTAATGACAGTTTATAATGGAGAACTCTATCTGGGTGAGGCGATTGATTCGATTCTCTCGCAGACTTTCGGCGACTTTGAGTTCATAATAGTAAACGATGGTTCGACCGATGCTACGAGTAAAATCCTCGACAGTTACACCGACAAACGTATACGGCGTGTTGATAATACGGAAAACATGAAACTTGTTTACAGCCTTAATCGTGGATTATCACTGTGCAACGGAAAATATATAGTAAGAATGGATGCAGATGACATTGCATTGCCTGAGCGCCTTCAAGTGCAGTTTGACTTTATGGAATCATGTCCGGAAGTAGGTATTTGTGGCTCGTATGTCAAATCGTTTTGTGAAGAAACAAAAAAAACAAAACTCCTTGTTTTCCCGACCGATGACAGTTGGATTCGCGCTTTTGCATTTTTTCAGTCGCCATTTATCCATCCTTCGGTGATCCTTCGCCGAGAAATACTGATAAACAATAATTTATCATATCCAAATTATTATCGTGCCGAAGATTATGCCCTTTGGACAGAGATGCTAAAATACACTAAAGGAGCAAATATTCCGCATGTCCTGCTTGATTACCGCAAGCATAAAGCAAGTGAAAGTGCACTCGGTGAAAAGCAGAAAACCATAATGAACGAAACAATAGGCAAGATAGAAGCAGAGTATATTGCCGATTACGGGTTTTATTTTGACAGTGAAGAGTTGCTTGTTTATGCACAGTTTGTGAACCGTTCCATTCGTTACAATCCAACAGCGAGGAATCAAAGGGTGGTTACAGACATTCTGCAAAGACTATTGGAGCATTTGAAAAAACGGAATAAATCGTTTAGCAAAAAAGTAAAGCGCTACTTGTCCGAGATTTGTTTTTATCGTTTTTTTATTTACCGAAAATTTCCCGTAACTTTGTTTCTGTTAAACTTGTATATTCGGGGAGCGTTAGTGTATTCGGAAAAAATGTTAAAAAGAAAGACCAACGAATGAAATTTGCGTTTAAAGTAATCGTAATCTTCCTGATAGTATTTAACGTCAGATTACCTTACGTCTATAATTCCGTATTCCTTGCGATGATTCTGTCAACAGTGTACTACTTGCACAAAAGACAGTCCATACCATTGTACAGTTTTATCCAACGGTACAACGGTATTATCATCGTAGGAACAATTTTAATGATTGTAGTATCATTTTTTTTCCTTTACTATCACGCGTCAAATGACTATTTGTTTTTCAAACGTTATTGTATCGTTTTGATGATGAATTTTGCTGCAATTTATGCCCTTCCACTGTTAATAGAAGATGAGGAAAATCACGCATTTGAAGAGGTTATCAAAGTAGTTGTCTATGCGTTTGCATTACAGGGATTGATTCACACAACAGGTTATATTTATCGTCCTTTTGGGGAATATATTCTCAATACATTCAATCCAAAAATTATGAATTATCTTTCAACTGCTGGTCCCAACAAAATCGAACGATTCCGATGCTATGCTCTGTGCGGAAGTATCTTTTTTGAGCTTCCAGCCGCTTACGGCGCAGCCTTCATTCTGTTTTTCAGGCTACAATTGATCAAACATCAAAATTACATAACAGGTTGGAAAAGCTATACTGTTTTTGTCCTGATGTTTTTGGGTGTTATCCTTTCGGGGCGAACCGGATTCGTAGGCATAGCCATGGGTTTGGCCTACTATTTATTCTTTTCATGGAATCAAATCGTCACACAGATTAAAAACCTGTGGAAAATTGTGAGGGTATACACAGTATTATTGTTCGCTTTCTATTTCCTTCTACCGCCGGATACCCGTAGAGGATTTGAGAAAGATGTATTTCCGTTTGCATTCGAATTCTATTACAATTACCGTGACAAGGGTAAATTTTCTACATCATCAACCGATAGACTGAATACTGCCATGTATTATCCTCTCGATGAAGACACTCTTTGGGCGGGGCATGGCGTTTTTTCTAACCGCAGTAAATATCCTCTATCGGACGCGGGTTATATCAACAATTTGGTTTATGGCGGCATTCCGTTCTTTCTTTGCCTTATTATTTATCAGATGCTGTATTTTGCAAGACCGATTTTTATATCGAACAGGGGAATATACAAGGATGATAAAATGGATTTGTACGTTTTTCTCTGTTTACTGCTGTACATATTTGTATTGAATTATAAATCAACTTCACTCGGTACGCTTCATTGCGTATTGGTTCTTTATCTTCTTGCCGGATCAAGCTACATAACCAGGCATTACGAGAGAGATTACTGATTATGAAAATCGTTTATTTATTACCTGGAGGGCTCTTTAATTCCGGTGGTATGGAGAGAGTTACAACACTGAAAGCAATTTATCTGGCAGAAAACAGAGGCTACGACGTATCGATCGTCACTACCGAACAGATGGGACGACCGTTGTTTTATTCCCTTTCTGAGAGAGTGCATACATACCATCTCGATATAGGTATTCACGAGCGGTTCGGAAAAGAATCATACGTCGAAAAGATTGTTTCCCGTTACTTGAAAATACGGGAATACCGGCGAAAACTTGAAAGCCTGCTCTACGAAATACGCCCTGACGTCACAGTCTCCACACTCGGACTTGACGTCGGATTCATAAACAGACTCAAAGACGGTAGTATCAAAATCGGCGAGCTACATTTTCCAAGTAATTTCCGTTCGTTGATGGCAAGAAAGCTTTCCAAAAGTTTTGTGCCTAATCTTGTAGCGAAAATAAGGACTTTGGAGTTAAAACATAAATGCTGGAAGCTTAGTCGTCTGGTTGTCCTTACTCAGGAAGAAAAAGCATTTTGGCAATACAATGGCAACGTCACTGTTATACCCAATCCTATAACTTTCCGTACAGAAATTACTGCGACGTTGGCTGCAAAAAAAGCGTTGGCGGTAGGTCGCCTTGCTTACGAAAAAGGATTTGATACTTTGATTCAGGCATGGAGACAGGTTGTGGAGAAGCATCCCGAATGGGAATTACATATTTTTGGCGACGGAGATCAAAAGGAGGCGCTTACCGGACAAATCGCGGAAAGTGGATTAACCGGCAAGGTATTCATCCATCGACCTGTGCAGGACATACAAAACATTTATCCTCAATTTTCCATATTTCTTTTTCCTTCGCGCTATCTTGAAGCTTTGCCTATGGTGTTACTTGAAGCGATGTCATTCGGGTTGCCGGCGGTTGCTTTTGACGCTCCTTGCGGACCAAAAGATCTGATTTGTGATGGAGGGAACGGATATCTTGTCCCGACAGGTGACATACAACTTTTTATCGAACGTACCTGCCTTCTTATCGAATCCTGCGAACTACGCAGGACTATGGGGCAAGCGGCAAAAGCGACATCGGAAGACTTCCATATCGAAAAGATAATGGCACAATGGGTACAGCTCTTCCAAGAATTAACATACGGGAAACCATGAACAAAACATCGGCAACCGGAGGCGGCAAACGACTTATCGTTCTCTCCGGTATTAACATATTTCGCGGCGGCACTTTGAAGATCATGCGGGATTGCATTGCCGCTCTCTCGGGTTTTGTTGATGTAAACACCGAAATCATAGCGCTTGTACACAACCGGGAACTATATCGGGAATATCCCAACGTGCGTTATATTGCTTATCCCAGATCTCGAAAGTCGTGGTTGTGGCGTCTTTACTACGAATATTTCGGCCTGTGGCGAATGTCGAAACGGTTGAACCCTTGGTGCTGGTTTTCAATTCACGACACTACACCGAACGTTGTAGCTCAGCGTCGCATGGTTTACTGCCACAATTCATTTCCCTTTTACCGGCTAAGACTTCGCGATCTATTCTTGCAGCCCGGCATTGCGATGCTGTGTTTGTTTTCGTACTACATATATAGGATTAACATCCATAAGAACGACTACATAATAGTTCAGCAGGAATGGTTCAGGCATGAATTGCACAAGTTTTTCGGCATTGATAATATAATAGTTTCGCTTCCCGATGAGGAGGATTCTTATTTGACGGCAAACGCAAGCGATTCTGTGAAGGAGACAGGGGTCTGCCGGTTTTTTTATCCTTCGACTCCGATGATTCACAAAAACATTGAGACGGCATGTGAGGCGGCGGTCAAGCTTCAGCGGTACGGTATTGGGAACTTCGAGCTGGTGATAACGCTTGACGGCACGGAGAATCGTTATGCGAAATATATCTATGGGAAATACTGCGGATGTAGCGCTATCAACTTTACGGGATACTTGAAGCACGACCGGATGCAACAGTGGTACGAAGAATGTAGTTGTCTTGTTTTCCCATCTAAGGTTGAGACATGGGGGTTGCCGCTCTCTGAGGCGAAACAGGCCTGCAAGCCGATTTTGGTCTCTGATCTTCCGTATGCCCGCGAAACTGTCGGCGGTTATGATAGGGTACGTTTTTTTAACCCTGACGATTCCGGCGAATTAGCCGGCCTTATGCAACAGTTCATGGAGGGACGCCTCACGTACGAAACGATTGAGGCGGATGAACACCGTATGCCATTTGCACGAAACTGGAACGAACTGTTCCAAATCATAATGAACCCGTCATGAAACGTCAAGCCATCCTTATAACGGCATATCGCGACGCCGGGCAACTGTTGGAAATAATCAGTTTTTTCGACTCTCGGTTTGAGTTTTACATACACGTTGATCGCCGCAGCCGAATGGAGACCGCTCATTTGGAGCGGAAGCCGAACGTTCATATCTACCGCGCTTATTCTGTCCACTGGGGCAGCCGTAATCATTTGAAGGCTATACTGCTGCTTGCCGGCGAGGCGCTGAAAAACGCGGAAATAGACTATCTCCACCTTATCACCGAGCAGGATTTTCCTGTGAAGCCTTTGTCTTTTTTCACCGACACTTTTGATACTTCTTGCGACCATATTCGCCGGATTCCCGTGCCGTGTCCGGACTGGGAGTCGGGCGGCGGGCTTGACCGCATAAACTATTACAATTTTTACGACCTGCTTGACGCTAAGAAGGCCGGCTGTGTGATCAATTTCTTTGTAAGGATTCAGAAACTGTTGAAGATAAAACGGAAATATCCGGCCCACCTTCCCAAGCTTTATGCCGGCAGCACGTATTGGAGTCTTCGTCGTGAGACGGTACAGTATGTAGTTGACTACACGGATCGCAACCCGCAGCTTTTGGAGCGGATGAAACATACTTTCTGTCCGGAAGAGTTTTACATCCCGACGGTCCTGATGACGGCTCCGTTTGCCGGCAGTTTTTCCGACAATCATTTGCGGTATATTGACTGGAGTAGCGGTCGCGGCGGTTATCCTGCCTACCTTGACGAGAGCGATTTTCCGGTGATAGTTGGTTCCGGGCGTCTTTTTGCGAGGAAGTTTAACTGTGAGAATCAGCGGAAGCTGCACCGTTATCTGACGGACCCGCAGGCTACGGTTACGGCTTCTTCCGAGAGTTCTTGCCTTCGGAGGGCGCAACTGAGGATGCTTGACATTCTTATTGTATTTGACGGTATATGCCGTCGCCATAACATTGACTATTGGCTTGCATCGGGGACGCTGCTCGGCGCGCGCCGGTACGGCGGGTTTATTCCCTGGGACGATGATCTTGATGTGGAGATACGTCAGAAGGATCACCACCGTTTGCTTCGTGTATTGGAGAGGGAGCTTCCGCCGGAATTGAGGTTACAATGCCGCAGGACGGATAAGAATTATTGGTATTATTTTCCAAAGATACGCGATACGCGTTCGGAGGTTTTGGAGCCTGAGACTTTGAAATATAACTTTTTGTACCGTGGAATTTTCATAGATATTTTTCCGATGGAGCCGTTTTTCTCGACATTTATCAAGCGTCGTTTGGACGGCATACTTGTCCGGACGGCGAGGCGGCGTTTTGCTCCCAGCCGGTTGCAGCGGGTGTTTAATTATGTAGCGCTTTTGTTTTATCCGTTTGCCAGGTTGTTTATAGCTGCCACGCGACTTGCGTTTTTGTTTCTGCCTAAGACTAAATACACCGACATTCCGGGGAAGGAGACCTGCGACGCCCGTTTGGCCTGTCATCTTTTCCCGCTTGGTTCTATTCGGTTTGAGGGGCGTTTTTTCCCTGCGCCGCATGATACGGACGGCTACCTGACCGGCATTTACGGGAAGGATTTTATGACCCCGCCGCCACCTGAGCAGCGCGGTCGGCACACGCAGGAGATTCGTTTTGTGCAGAACGGTTAATGATTGGCTGTTCCTGTTATACAACAAGCGAGGCCTCCATTTCCGGAAGCCTCGCTTTTCAAACACAATGAAAAAAAATTCATTTTACGTAACCTACACTACACGCAACCCGGAAGCCGGTACCGCCGTCACTACGGTTGCTCGGGTCGCTGTTGCCGTCGCGATTCGAGACGCGGCAGCGGTAATCGTAACTGCCCCAGCCGGCGCCGCGCCAGACGCGAGTTGAATTCTTGTTGGGACGATAGGACGGGCCGTGAGGTTCGTTAGAATGGTAAGCCCTGTACCAATCCTGACACCATTCCCAAACATTACCACTCATATCACAAAGGCCAAGCTCATTGGCTGTTTTCTTTGCTACGGGCTTAGTACCGTGAACAGACTCACAAGGTTTGGCGCAGTCGCCGGTTGTGTTGTTATTGTCTTCATACCAGCCAACATCGCAAAGAGTATTTTTGCCCGCATAGTCATAATCATAAGAGCTGCTACCATTTTT
>JAIRMF010000013.1 GCA_031258895.1 Dysgonamonadaceae bacterium
TAAATCCCGTCGTACCACTTGCCGGACGGAGTGTCCGGAATAAGTCCCGCACGCGTTCGAACGTCACCCTTAAGGTAACTGAAAATGTCTACTTCCATCTTGTGGAAACTCACATGCCCGTTGGGCATCCAATCTTTACGTCTTGCCATTTCTTTAGCCTTTAGTAGTTAATAATATGCACATATATTTTTGATTTTTTGTCTGTAATAGTTGCCCCCGAAGTGCAGTGGTACGCCCCCCGAGCGCAGTGGGACGCCCCCGAAGCGCAGTGGGACGCCCCCGAAGCGCAGTGGGACGCCCCCGAAGCGTAAAGTGTTGCCCCCGAAATACGCCCTGACAGCCCCGTCAGGCGATTTGAAGGCTTTTTGGAAAAAGTTGTCGCCGCTCGCGCGTACGTGCGCGCACGCGGCTTTAAACGGTAATGTGTGTGTGTGTGTGTGTTAATAAATTATCCGACGCCACCAAATATTTCGACGTAGTCGGCAATAAATTTATGTCTATATGGGTTGTTACTTTTGTCATATCGGTTGCAAAGGTAAGCGTTATTTTTAAAACTACAAAATAATTACTCCCCAAAAACATCACAAAACAATACAATACTTTCAAATCTTTAACGTTATTACCTGTGATGAGACTACTACTCACAGTAATACCGGCAATAATCTGCATCACTAATGCAAACGCACAGTTCGATATGCAAATGACAAACTACTGGGCCGCAATCGGATACCTTAATCCCGCATACGCAGGACAAACCGAAACACTCGACGCAACAGCCCTCACAAGAATGCAATGGCTCGGAATAACAAACGCACCCAAAAGTACCGTCGTAACCGTCTCAATGCCATACGAACTAATGGGACATAAACATGGTCTCGGAGGCAAAATGTACAGCGATAAAGCCGGACTGTTCAGCGTCTCTATGTTCGCAGGACAGTACGCCTGGACAAAAAAAATGCTCAAAGGTACTCTCCGAGCAGGACTCGAAATAGGACAGATAAACCAAACGTTCGACGGTACAAAAATAGAAATACCAGAAGACGAATACCACCAACAAACAGACCAGGCAATCCCAACATCATTAGTCAACGGAAAATCCATCGACGCATCACTCGGAATAATATTCACACAAAAAAAATGGTTCGCCGGAATCTCCGTCGCACATCTGCTCGCCCCAAAAATCGACCTCACAGAAACCAACATATACGAAATCCCAAGAACATACTATTTAGTCAACGGATACAATATAATACTGAACAATCCGTTATTAGAATTGCGACCGATGATAATTCTGAAAACAATGGAAATGAGCGCCCTCTATCTCGAAAGCGATTCAAACAAAACAGAAACCAATAACCTCAAAGCAATGATGCGCAACTCGCAAATAGACGCCTCCGTCAGACTGCACTACAATGACCGGTTCTGGGCCGGCCTGACGTGGAGAAATGGAGACGCGATAGGCGTAATGCTCGGCATGAAAATCAAAATGCTCGAAGCAGGTTACGCATACGATTTCCCAATCTCCGTCCTTAGAAGCGAATCGACCGGCAGTCACGAACTGTTCCTCAGATACCGCATAGACATAAATCTTAAAAAGAAAAAAAAAGACAAACATAAAAGCGTAAGATTCCTTTAGATTATGAAAAAAATACTGTTTGCGATAGTAATGACCACCGCAATAACCTCCTGCGGACGAATGATCTCCGGTGACGGAGGCGAGCTTGTAGGCGTCGGAGCGCCGGCTTGGAACGAACCAAACCCGTACGGAATGATCCTCGTCGGACGCGGATCGTTCGCAATAGGCCCCGCAGAAAAAGATTCGATATGGGGCGTCTTCCAAGACCCCAAAGGCGTGTCGATAGACGCCTTCTGGATGGACGAAACGGAAATCACCAACGCCGAATACCGACAGTTCGTCTATTGGGTAAGAGACTCAATCCTGAGGGAAAGAATATCCGCCATAGACGAAGACTACAAAATCACGGAAGACAAAGACGGAGAACCCATCGACCCGCCCGTCCTGAACTGGAAAAAAGTCATCCCTTCCGAAAAACGTGCCGCCAATGATGAAGACATGATAGCGGTCCTGCGCAGCGTCAACCGGACAAACCCGATAACGGGCGAAACGGGTCTCGACGCAAAACAGATGATTTACCGCTACCAGGTGTTCGACTACACAGGGTACGCCCTGCGACGCAACAGACTCGATCCCGCCGAGCGCATACGAAACACCGACATCGCCATCAATCCAGATGAGGTAATAATGATCTCAAAGGACACCGCATATTTTAGTGAAGACGGCAAGATAATTTCCGAAACCATCACCCGACCGCTCAGTTCGATCTACGATTTCCTGAACAACTACATCGTCAATATCTATCCCGACGAGACGGTATGGGTGAACGATTTCAACAACGCAAACAACGAATCTTACACACGGCTATACTTCAATCATCCGGGCTACAACGATTATCCTGCGGTCGGCATATCGTACGAGCAGGCTCAGGCGTTTTGTGCGTGGCGTACCGCGCAGCTGAAAAAGTCTCTTTCCCCGGCATTTGCGAACACTATCGAGCCGTATCGCCTGCCTACCGAAGCGGAATGGGAATATGCGGCCCGCGCCGGTAAATCGAACAAGTTTCCGTGGTCGCAGGACGATGTAACCGCCGACAAGGGATGTTTCCTCGGCAACTTCAAACCCGGCGACGGCGACTATACGAAAGACGGTCACCTTATCAGCGCTAAGGTAGCGACCTTTTCGCCTAACGAATTCGGACTTTACGATATGGCGGGTAACGTGTCGGAATGGACTTCCACCGCGTACCTCGAATCCGGGCCCGAGATCATGAGCGATATGAATCCCGAGTACCGTTATAACGCTGCGAAGGAGGATCCGTACTCGATGAAGAGAAAAGTTGTTCGCGGAGGCTCGTGGAAGGACCCGCAACACTTCATCCGGTCCGACGTCCGCTCCTATGAGTATCAAAACGAGCAACGCTCCTATATCGGGTTTCGCTGCGTGAGGACGCAGGTCGGTTTTGCGAAGAGAAAAAGCAAATAATTCAAGGGTCTTTTTTATGCAAACCGTTCCTCAATCCAAGCCGCACTGTGAAGTGCTTGACGGGTTACGCGGGATAGCTGCGTTGATGGTTGTCGGGTTTCACGTTTTCGAGGCTTATGCGACGAGCTGTTACGACCAGATACTGAACCATGCGTATCTTGCCGTTGATTTCTTTTTCATGTTGTCCGGTTTTGTTATCGGTTACGCTTATGACGAGCGGATGAAGACGATGACGTTTTGGGGCTTTATGAAACTTCGGATTTTTCGTCTTCAGCCGATGGTTATTTTCGGGACGTTGCTGGGCGCGTCTCTTTTTTATTTGGGTGCGTCTGCCGTTTTTCCGGCGATAGCGGGGACGCCGTTATGGAAGCTGTTGCTTTTCACGTTGCTTGGCATGTTGATTATTCCGACTCCGAAGAGTGTTGATATCAGGGGGAACTGGCCGGAGATGTACAATCTTGACGGTCCGGTGTGGTCTTTGGCTTGGGAGTACGTGGCGAACGTTTTGTATGCTTTGTTTGTTCACCGGTTTACGAGATCTGCGCTTGCCGTTCTGGTTGCTTTTTCGGCCTGTTTGACGTTGCATTTGACGTTGTCGCAGGGGGATGTTTGCGGCGGGTGGACTCTCGACGGCAGACATGCCTATATAGGTGTGACGCGGTTGCTTTTCCCGTTTTTCGGCGGATTGCTGTTGTACCGGATGAACAGGCTTATTCGCGTACGGAACGCGTTTCCGCTCTTGACGGTGGTACTGGTAATTTTGCTTGTTGTGCCGCGGGTTGGCGACGCGCAATCCAACGTTTTGAACGGTATCTACGAGGCGGCGGTCATTTTGCTGGTTTTCCCTCTGATTATATTGGCGGGTGCGGGCGGGAAGCCGGAGAGCGGGTTTCAGTCGAGGCTTTGCAGGTTTTTGGGCGACATTTCGTATCCCGTTTATCTGATCAATTATCCGATTTGCTACATTCAGACGGGCTGGGTATCCGACATGCGCGTGTCCGACCCCGGTTTCGGGCTGAGTCAGGCCGGTTTTGTACCTTTCTTGGTCTTTGTTTCGGTGCTTGCTCTCTCGATCGCGGCAACGTTCCTGTATGATAAGCCGGTCAGGGCGTGGCTGAGGGGGAAGATGAAGGGGAATACGACAGGGAAAGCGCGGTAGCCGGCTGCGCCTTTTTTTCACAATCTTTTAAGTATAATTATGGTAAAGAAGTTTGATTTTCTCGTAATCGGGTCGGGCATTGCGGGAATGAGTTTTGCACTGAAGGTGGCGAACAGGGGCAGCGTTGCGCTGCTGTGTAAGACTTTTCTGGAGGACGCAAATACGTTTTACGCGCAGGGCGGGATAGCTTCCGTCACTTTGCCCTGGGATGACTTCGGCAAGCATATCGAAGACACTTTGAAGGCGGGCGACGGGATGTGTGACCGCGATATTGTGGAGATGGTTGTCAGGCAGGCGCCGGAGAGGATTGGGGAGCTTGTCGGGTGGGGCGTTGCTTTCGATACCGGACGGGACGGCAGGTTTGACTTGCACAGGGAGGGCGGACATTCGGAGCATCGCATACTTCACCATAAGGACGACACGGGCAGGCAGATACAGGAGAGCCTTATCAGCGCCGTCAGGAAGCATCCGGGGATAACCGTTTTGCACCATCATTTCGCGATTGAGCTGCTGACTCAGCACCATTTGGGGGTGAAGGTGACGAAGGACACGAAGGGTATAGAGTGTTACGGCGCGTATGCATTGGATGAGCGGACGAACGAGATTCACACGTTTTTGTCCCGTGTCACGATGGTTTCCACGGGGGGCATCGGGAATATATATCAGACTACTACCAACCCGACTGTGGCGACCGGAGACGGCATTGCCATGGTTTACCGTGCGAAGGGGCGGGTGCGGGACATGGAGTTTGTGCAGTTTCATCCGACCGCGCTGTATGATCCGACCGAGCGGCCGTCTTTTCTTATCACGGAGGCTTTGCGCGGTTACGGTGCGATTTTGAGGACTTTGCGTGGCGAGGAATTCATGCACCGTTACGATTCCAGGGGGTCTCTTGCGCCCCGTGATATAGTTGCTCGCGCGATTGACAGGGAGATGAAGGAGAGCGGCAGCGACTTTGTGTATTTGGACGTAACGCATAAGGACGCCGGGGAGACGAAACGGGAGTACCCGACCGTTTATGGGAAATGTTTAGAAAGGGGGATAGACGTCACGAAGGACTTGATACCTGTCGCGCCGGCGGCACACTATCTTTGCGGCGGGATAGTGGTTGATACGGAGGCCAGGACGTCTATTGACCGTTTGTATGCGGCAGGGGAGTGTTCGAGGACTGGTCTTCACGGGGCGAACCGTCTTGCATCTAACTCATTGATAGAGGCTGCGGTGTACGCTGACGCTGCCGCGCGTCACTCTCTGTCTTGCTTTGGGGGATATGATTTTCGTGACGACATTCCTGTCTGGGATGATCGGGGGACTTCGTTGACCGAGGAGATGGTTTTGATTACTCAAACCGTTCGCGAGGTCAATGCTATTATGAGTAGCTACGTCGGCATTGTACGTTCCAATCTTCGCCTTGAGCGTGCGTTTGAGCGCCTTGAGCTTGTGTACCGTGAAACGGAGCGTCTTTTTGTTCGCTCTTCCGTCTCGAAGAGTTTGTGCGAGCTTCGCAATATTATATGCGTAGGTTATCTTGTCATCAAGCAGGCTATGGAACGTAAGGAGAGTCGTGGCTTGCATTACACGATAGATTATCCGAACAAAATGGAAGAGCGATAGGGTAGGGCGCCTTCTCGTTAAATTCACCTTCTTTATCTGTATCAATCCATGAATCACGGCCGCGGTAGCGGTTTTTTTTGTTTTTATTCAAACTCTTCTCGCTGATTTCACCGTATTTCCCTGCGTTAAGCAATGATCTCCTGCCTTATCAGCAGTTTTTCGCATCATTATCCCCATCCTACTCGCCAAATTTACCATATTTACTTTCATAAAACCATGATCCCTTGCCGTCATAGCGGTCTTTCTCGTTATTATCTCCATCCTACTCGTAAAATTCACGATATTTATTTTCAGTAACCCGAAAGCTACTGCCGTAATAGCGATAGTCCTTGCCGGTTTAGCGATAGTTCTTGTTTGTTCAGAGGGAGTTATTGTCTATTTAGAAGTAGTACTTGCTAATTTCCCGAGACATCTCGCAGCACTCCCGAGACGTCTCGGGAAATATCCAAATGCACATTTTTAACTTCATATGCGCATCTTTGATTCCACAATGCACATTTCTTATTCCCCGAGGCGCATCGCTAACTTCCCGAGGCGCGTCGCTGAACTCCCGAGGCGCGTCGCTGACTCCCCGAGGCGCATCGCAAAACTCCCGAGGCGCATCGCAAAACTCCCGAGGCGCATCGCAAAACAGCAAATTTATCTCTCCAAGATAACAACGAGTAAATGCATAGGCCGTACAAACCATTTTGTTTCAGAAATATATACTGTAATAATACGAATAAACCATGCTCCAATAACGATATACATTTGAATAAGCAGAATAAACCACTCCATAAAAGAAATATATATGGGAATAAACCATCCTTACCGTTCGTCAGTGACGGGTGCAGCAGGTATGTCGCCCGAAAAATTCGGGAACAACACGAGTTCGAATGCGGATTTAACGGATTGTGCGTGTGTATGCGTATTATTTCGACGCAGTCGGCGGAAAATTCATGCCGTCACGTACAGACGCACCCGCCACAACGGGAGAAAAAGTGCGCGTTTTGTTTGAAATAAGAAAAAAACTACGGAAGCAATAGCGAAGTATCCCCGTAACTGAGGAACCTGTAATTGCGGGCAAGCGCATGGTCGTAAATCTCACGCCACGCCCCGCCCGTAAAAGCCGAAACCAGCAACAGTAACGTGCTCCTCGGCTGGTGAAAGTTCGTAATCATACCGCTCACCACCCGAAAACGGTAGCCGGGAGCGATAAGAATAGACGTGCGAGCCGAAAGTTTCGAAAGCCCGTTCCTGTCCATATAGTCCAATACCGACGAAAACGATTCGCGAAAGCCGCACCCGTCCACACCGTACGGCGACCACTGCCCCACCGAGAAACTCTCGGGATTAAAACCCGGATCGGCAAACAAAGACGCCCCAATATGATAAAGACTCTCCAAAGTGCGTACCGACGTCGTCCCGGCAGCAACAATACGACCCTCGTTCTCCAAAAGACGCACGACAAGGCCGCGATTCACCGAAAACCATTCCGAATGCATCACGTGGCCCCCAATCGTCTCACTCCTCACCGGCTTGAACGTCCCCGCGCCAACGTGAAGCGTCACCGAAGAACGCAAGATACGTTTCACAGTCAAAGACGAAAATACGGATTTTGAAAAGTGCAGTCCGGCAGTCGGTGCAGCAACAGAACCCGAATGCTTGCAATAAACCGTGCCGTAAGAATCACGATCCCTGTCCGTCGCACTGCGACCCAGATAAGGAGGGATAGGTACCGTGCCGCAAAGGTCAAGCATGTGTGAAAACGAGGCCAAAGGGTCGTCCCACGAAAAACGAACCAAACACGTGTCCCCCTCAACCGACAACCGCTCCGCATACAACCGCGGAATGCAAACCTCAGCGACAATAGACGCGCCGGATTCCGCTAATTGCTCCGGCGACCGGGGCGTAGAATCAACACGCGCAGGCGGCCTGCCAAACATAGAATACGGCCGGCCGGCAGACGCAACAGGATAAACAAAAGCCGCCGCAGGACGATCGATAAAAGAATACGAACGGTCCGCAGAAACCCCATACGGCCCCTGAGACGCGACAGAGGAAATAATACCCCCCTTCCAACGTCTCGACTTGCCCACCAAACACCTCCACACACACGAAGCAGAGCTCGACAATGACTTCGCATACGAGGCAGGTTCGTATGGCTCAAGGCAAAAAACCTCAACGCTCGACCCGTCCCCCAAAGAGAAAAAAATGCGCGCGGGAATAACACGACTGTCGTTCAATACCAGTAACGAACGCTCCGGCAAATACCGCGAAACGTTCCGAAAACGATCCTCCTCAATCCCGCCGCCACGCCAAACAAGTAACTTGGAAGAATCACGCTCCGAAAGCGGATACTCGGCAATCATTGAGTCCGGGAGATGATAGTCAAAACAGGAGATGTTTAAGGATACCGGTGCGGTACATTCCATATACTATGTCGAATTGGAGTGCAAAACTACGAAATTTCCGGAAAAAACGGAAATTATCCGATATAAACGTTAAATATGAGGCCGGAAAGATGACAATACAAAATAAAACCGTTAAATTTGCGCTCCGAAAGCATACAATATATCATTCACAATGCAAACAACCAAACAGTAAAACATGAAAAAAACCATCCTAAAGCAGGCGCTGGCAGTTATGTTCGCAACGTTAGTCGTTAACGCACATTCGACAGCGTCCGAAACAGTGATAAAAGAGAACAGAAAAACCGAAAAGTTCAGTAAGCTGCACATCTCAAGCGGTATCGAAGTCTATTTCACGCAGGAAAACAAGGAAAAAATCACAGTAGAAGCCAACGAAGACGTCATCCACAAAATATCAACCGATACAAACGGCGAAACGTTAGTCATAGAGATGAAAAGCGGCCTCAAACAGTCGTTATTCAAGAGCAAAACGGCAAGAGTCTACATCTCGGCGCCAAAACTTGAGAAAGTAACCGTCACGTCCGCCTCAAAACTGTACGCCGACAAGATTAAAAGCGACAACTCGTTCGTCCTGAAAGTATCGTCCGCCTCAACAGCAGACCTAAACTCCATCACCGCGAAGAAAAATACGGAAATAACCGTCACATCCGCCGCAAAAGCAGACGTCACAAACCTCGAAACCGAGAAATGTACGCTCCATGCATCCTCAACCGGCAAAATAAAAGCCACAGTAAACGTCAAAACAGACCTCAAACTGTCCGCAGCATCAACAGCAGGCATCGAAGCGTCCGGCTCAGCGGAAAACGTAGAAGTAGAAGCATCGTCGGCCGCAACGGTGAACATCCAAGCGCTGTCCTACAAAAGCATAGACGTGACAAAGTCCAGTGCCGCAAGCGTCAAAAGGAAGAAAATATCGGAAACAGATAAGTAAAATCAAACCTCCGCAATATGTACCACGACTACAAAACATACCTGACAAAAGAAATAGCAGAGATAAAAACCGCCAACCTCTGGAAATGCGAACGCGAAATATCATCACCCCAGAGCGTCACCGTAAACGTGAACGGCAGGCAAATGCTTAACTTCTGCGCCAATAATTACCTCGGGTTGTCAAACGACACACGACTGATAAACACGGCAAAACAAACACTCGACGAGAGAGGCTACGGAATGTCCTCCGTAAGGTTCATATGCGGCACACAGGACGTACACAAAAACCTCGAAAAAGCAATATCAACCTTCTTCGGCACGGAAGATACCATACTCTACGGCTCCTGTTACGACGCAAACGGCGGACTGTTCGAACCACTGTTATCCGAACAGGACGCAATCGTCTCGGACGCCCTTAACCACGCATCAATCATAGACGGAATACGCCTCTCAAAAGCACAGAAATTCATCTATCGCCATGCCGACATGAAAGACCTCGAACAAAAACTCGAAGAAGCATCCAAATACCGATTCGTAACGATAGCAACCGATGCAGTGTTCTCGATGGATGGAGATGTAGCCCCGTTAAACGAAATATATGCGCTGTCAAAGAAATACGGAGCAATGATAATGCTCGATGAATCCCATTCCGCAGGAGTCGTCGGCAAAACAGGGCATGGATTGACCGAATACTTCAACCTGAAAAACAAAATAGAAATAATAACCGGCACACTCGGTAAATCGTTCGGCGGCGCAATCGGAGGATTCACCTCCGCAAAACAGGAAATAGTCGATATACTGCGCCAACGGTCAAGACCATATCTGTTCTCAAACTCAATACCGCCCTCAGTGGCCGCGGCAAGTGTCGAAGCATTCAAATTAGCGGATAACGACGCTTCCCTGCACGACAAATTACACGAGAATACACAATATTTCATCGCGGAAATGAAATCCGCCGGCTTCGAAATAAAACCAACCCAGTCGGCAATTTGCGCAGTAATGCTCTACGACGCTCAACTCTCGCAAAATATGGCAACCGAACTGATCAAAGAAGGTATCTATGTGGCAGGATTCTATTATCCCGTCGTCCCAAAAGGAGAGGCAAGGATACGTGTGCAAATCTCCGCCGCACACAGAAAAGAACACCTCGATCAATGCATCTTAGCATTCACAAAAACCGGCAGAAAACTCGGAATACTGAAATAAATTCCCCCGCCCAGCACAAAACCACAACGTTAAATTATTATCGAATATGTTTGGAATAAATGACCCCGGAATATATATCGCATACTTGGCCGCAGCAGGATGCCTCGCGTTCGCAATCATATACGGCATCCGCAAATGGAACGAAAAAGATAAGGAAAAATGAATACTCTGACACTCGGTGTTATTGTTATCGTCTACATCTTCATCGTCGTCTATCTCGGATACCTCGGATACAGACGCACAAAATCCCCAACCGACTTCCTTCTGGGCGGACGAAAAACAAATCCGTTCATTATGGCACTCTCTTACGGCGCGACATTCATCTCAACCTCCGCCATAGTCGGATTCGGCGGTATCTCCGCTACCTTCGGAATGGGTATCCAATGGCTGTGCCTGCTCAATATGTTTATGGGCGTCATCATAGCCTTCATATTTTTCGGTAAAAAAACAAGGATGCTCGGTGAAAAGACCGACGCTCACACATTCCCGCAACTGCTCGGATCACACTACGGCTCACGTGCGGTACAAACGTTCACGGCTGCGGTTATATTTGTAGGAATGCCACTCTATGCGGCTGTCGTAATGAAAGGTGGCGCCGTTTTTATAGAGGAAATATTCGGCATAGAATACAACCTCGCACTACTAACATTTACACTCGTGGTTGCCGCATACGTTATTTCCGGCGGAATAAAAGGCGTGCTCTATACCGATGCCCTGCAAGGAATTATAATGTTCCTAAGCACCTCGTTCCTGCTCGTGTGGTTCTATCATACAATGGGATTCGGATTCACGGAAGGTAACCGACAACTCTCGGAACTTGCATCAATGGTACCCGAAAAATATCGTGCACTCGGACACCAGGGCTGGACGGAGATGCCGGTGTTCGCCTCACCACAATGGTTCACACTTGTCACCTCGCTTATTCTCGGAGTAGGCATCGGTTGTCTGGCACAACCGCAACTGGCAGTACGGTTCATGATGGTGGACAGCAACAAACAGATCAGCCGTGGGGTGCTGATCGGTTGCATCTTTATCTTTTTTACGGTCGGAGTGGTGTATCATATCGGCCCGCTTACGAATTTATATTTCATGAAACACAACGGACTGCTCGCCTCTCAAATGACCCCGGATCTGGACAAAATAATACCGCTCTTCATAAGCCGTGCACTGCCGGGATGGTTCGGCGCAGTGTTTATGCTTTGCATACTTTCTGCAGGAATGTCGACTTTGAGTTCCCATTTCCATACAATGGGAGCGGCTCTGGGGGTGGATATATTCCCGCGCCTTACAAGAAAATCGGGAATCAGGTCTTCCCTCGGAGTCAGGTTTGGGGTAACTTGTGCGATAGTGATCAGCTATATTATTTGTTACACTTTGAGCGCTAATATTATCGCCCGTGGTACAGCACTGTTTATGGGGATCTGTGCGGCAACTTTCCTGCCTGCATATTTCTGTGCGCTCTACTGGAAGCGAACTACCCGAACAGGCGCTCTGGCAAGCCTCTGGACAGGCGCCCTGACAAGCCTTTTCTGCATGATCTTCCTGCATCGAGCCGAGGCTGCGCCGGTGGGAATATGTAGGGCGTTGACAGGTCGAGATGTGTTGATAGATATCTATCCGTGGTTTGCGATAGACCCGATAGTATTTGCGTTGCCTTTATCGGCTGCGGCGATAATAATTGTGAGTTATGTCGGGAAAAAGCGGTGAAAGGATTCCGCGAGTAGCATCTTCACATCTTCCATCCGTATTTTTACGTCGAGTTCCTTTTTCACTGAAGTAACACCCCGATCTGTGAACCCGCAGGGGTTTATGAGGTCAAAATACTGGAGGTCTGTATTCACGTTCAGTGCGAAGCCGTGCATGGTAACGTAACGGCTGCTCTTTATACCGATTGCGCAGATTTTTCGGACTTTTGCCGGTTTATCGATGTCTATCCAGACGCCACTTGCGTGGGGAAGGTGTTCTCCCCGAATGGAGTATTTGTCTAACAGTTTGATAATCGTTTCCTCCAGCCGGAAGACGTATTCTTTTAATCCTATGTTGAATAATTCGAGGTCAAGTATGGGGTATCCGACTAATTGCCCCGGACCGTGGTAAGTGACGTCGCCTCCTCGGTCGGTACGGAAACATTCGATACCGGTTTCTCTGAGACGGTTTTCGTCAAGGAGCAGATTAGAGTGTTTCCCGTGTTTGCCGAGCGTGATGACATGAGGGTGCTCACAGATAATGAGCGTGTTTTTGACTGACTGTCTTGATGTCTTTCTTTCTATTGCATCGTTAAAGAGCGCTTTCTGCCGTTCGTATGCTGTTCTGTACGGTATGAGTCCCCAGTCTGATATGTTGATTCCTGATGGCATGAGTAATCTTTTGGGTTGCAAAGGTAATGAAAATAGTTGCAAGTCATTGTATCTCCACGTTTCGGATTGCCATAGCCGATGGGCAGTGGCTTTATGTTAATTCTTAAAAATGAATAAACTGCTGAAATGTATTGTGTATCAGAGTTAATTATAATTAAATAGTTTGCCGGTTTAAACAATGTTGTATATATTTGCACTATGGTTTGTGTAGGTATGTTCAAGAAAGTGCTTGCGGTGTTTGTGTTGTTGTTGCAAGTTTTTGCCTGTCAGAAGGGGAGTTTGGACATTTGGGTTGTGTGTGATACCAGCTTAAAGACGGGCTGTACTCGTATCAAGTGGGAGATTTTCCCTGAGGTTGACGGTACGGTGAAGATCTATGAGTCGTTACGGCCTGACGTGTTCAGCTCTTACTCGCCTATACGTGAGGTTGACATTAGGGGTGGGTATCAGGATCTGTTTTCGCTTCGTTCGCTGGGGCGGACATATTACAAACTTGTCTTCAACAACGAGTATTCGATAATAACTGCAGACAGGGTTATCTCGCTTGAGGGCCCGTTTAATTTCCGCGACTTGGGTGGTTATTATAACGAGAGCAACAGACAGGTTCGCTGGGGCAAGCTTTACCGTTCTTCGTCGTTGTCGATGCTTACGAGACATGACGTGAAGATTTTGAACGGCCTTGGCGTCAAGACTATCATTGACCTGCGGACGGAGGCTGAGCGGTATAATTATCCATATCGTTACAGTGCGAATCGTGTGTTCAACCTTCCTTTTCTTGGTAATCCTAACGGCCCGCGTTTCTGGTTTGACAAGATACTTTCCGGCAAGATAAGGAAGGAGGATGTGGTATCATACCTGATCGTGGTTAATACGTTCTGTATTGAGAACAATTCGGAGTGTTTCAAGCAGCTGTTCGACATCTTGACGGACGAGAGCAACTATCCTATTGTGTTGAACTGCATGCATGGCAACGATCGTACGGGTATTGCTTCGGCGTTGATTCTCTTTGCGCTTGGTATAGACTGGAATCAGACGCTTGACGACTGGCTGTTGTCTGACAAGCTGATGAACTACTATTCTATC
>JAIRMF010000037.1 GCA_031258895.1 Dysgonamonadaceae bacterium
AAAAACGCAAAACCGACAGCTCGAAGAACAACTCGCACAAACGGAAAATAACTACCGAATGATGCTCAAATATTTCGCCGATAACGTCAAAGACCCAAAGCAAACAAAAATTTATCGTAACATCCTGAAAACAACATACGAAATAGCTGACGTCACAATAGTCGACCTGAAAACCCAAGCAGGATGGTCGTCAGCATACGATTACCGCAAAAACCCGAATAGAAATTGCCCCGAAAACATAGAACAACTTGTGTTCGAAAATGATGAGAAAAAACTGTTCAATTTCCTGCGCAGTAACACGATCAAAAATGCCGACGAAGAACAAATATGGGTCGATTATCTCGCAGATAACTCCCGTCCGGACTCCGGTAAATGCCTCGCCATTACAGCTATCACCCTACATCTTGAAGAACTGTTCGACGAACGTAAAATTAACCTGCTGATAAAAGAATCCGAACATCCTAACGAGGAAATACGACAAAGAGCTCTGACCGGATTACTTATCGCACTCCGCCGGTATGACCGTCGACTGTATCTCTATCCCGAAATCGAAACACGTCTTGAAATCCTCGCCGAAAATCCCGAATTCGTTAACGATATGTGCAACATAATACTGCAATTCATCCTGAGTCGCGAAACCGAAAAGATCTCTCAAATGATGAAAGACGAGATTATCCCCGGAATGATGAAAATAAGCCCTATCCTCAATGATAAAAAACGAATGGAAGACGCCCTCGAAACAGGAATCAATGAAAAAAACCCCGAATGGCAAAACCTGATAGAAGAAGCCGGACTTTCCGAACGGTTAAGAGAGTTCTCCGAAATGCAAATGGAAGGCGTCGACGTAATGCACTCCTCATTTCTGCATCTTAAAAATTTTCCGTTCTTCGATGAAATGCAAAACTGGCTCACCCCATTCAGTAAAACCAAAGTGCTCGAAGGGAAAGAACTTAGAGGGTTTGCTGATATAATAGCCGAATCATCAATCTTGTGCAATTCCGATAAGTATTCCTTCTTCTTTAGCATCGAAAAAATACCGGAAAAGTTCCGTGAAATGATGACAGGGTGGCTTTCATCCGAAATAGAATCCGACAAGGAAATGATTAGGAATGAACTTCAATCAACCGAAAAGCATAAATGTGCACATCCCATCGCCAGACAATATATCCAAGACCTGTACAGATTCTATAAACTATACCCTAAACGAACCAATATAGAGGATATATTCGAAACCAAACCCGAATTCTATCGCGTCGAAAGCATCGCGCGTTTCGTCGTGAATAAGAACAATCTGGCGCTAATCGGTGAGCATTATTTTAACCGCAACCATTTCGAGGAAGCTGCCGACATCTTTACCCGACTACTCAACAACGACAAGCAGGACGAAACCTTCCTCCAAAAACGCGGATATTGCCGCCAAATGCTCGGTAACATCCCCGATGCTCTCGACGACTACCTGAAAGCCGATCTCTTCAACGAGAATAACCCGTGGACAAACAAAAAAATTGCATACTGCTACAGAGTACTCAAACAACCTCAAAAAGCGCTCGCATACTACCTTAGAGCAGAACGCCTAACGTCAGGAAACCTTGCGCTCGAAATGAATATCGGACACTGTCTACTTGAAATGAACAGGTATGACGATGCTCTAAAACGATACTTCAAAGTCGAATACCTCTCCGAAAACAAGGAAAGAGCGTGGCGACCGCTTGCATGGTGCTCGTTCCTATGCAACAAATATGAACAGGCAATGAAATATTTCCAAAAAATAATCGAGGTAAATCCTAATGCTACCGATTACATGAACGCCGGACATACTTGCCTTGCGATGGGTGACAACAAAGAAGCGTTAAAACACTATACCTCCTCTATCGCATTACACAATAGCTCCTACGAAAAATTTCTCGAATCGTTCATCCCCGATATTCCAAACCTCATCAGTGCAGGAATAGAAAAAGAAATTATACCCCTAATTCTTGATGGATTGATATATGAAAAAAATAAACCACAATCCCAAAATAAATCCCGTGAGAATTAGTACATCGATGACTGTTTGAATATATCCGGCATTTTCCCTAAATTTGTACCTCAATATAATTATGAAAATTGTGAAATGGACAACTTCCAACCTAAAGATTACAAAAGTTCGCAAGTCGTGAGATGGTGCCCGGGATGTGGAGATTATGGCGTGTTAAGTAGTATTCATAAAGCTATGGCTAAACTCGATATAGCACCGCACAATGTTGCTATGATATCCGGTATCGGATGCTCCTCACGACTACCATACTACATGAATACTTACGGATTTCATACAATACACGGACGTGGAGCGGCAATCGCAACAGGTGTCAAAGTGGCCAACCCTCATCTATCAGTATGGCTCGCAACAGGTGACGGAGACAGCCTCGCTATCGGAGGCAATCACTTTATTCATACCGTCAGACGTAACGTTAATATCAATATCATATTGATGAATAATAAAATATATGGACTGACAAAAGGCCAATACTCCCCAACCTCAGAACGTGGATTCATCTCCAAATCATCCCCCTACGGAACAATAGAAGACCCCTTCAATCCTGCGGAACTTACTTTCGGTGCACGTGGACGTTTTTTCGCACGTACGATTGATACCGATATTAAGATTTCTCCGGAAATAATGATTGCCGCAGAACAACATAAAGGAACATCAGTAGTTGAAGTGCTACTCAATTGCGCTATCTTCAACGATGGTGTATACAATAAAATTATAGCCAAAGAAGTGAGAAACGACAAAACCATCTTCCTTCGACAAGGAGAAAAAATGCTTTTTGGACAAGACAATAATAGAGGAATAGTATATGATAAATTCTCCCTGAAAGCGATCACCGTAGGAGAAAATGGCTATACTTTGGACGATGTGCTCGTACATGACGCAACTACTCCTGACTCAACTTTGCACCTGAAACTTGCCCTGATGGATGGCTCAGTATTACCTGTTGCACTGGGTGTAATTCGCAATGTAAAAGAACCGGCATACGATGAAGAAATAGAAGCGCAAATTGACTCTGTAAAAGCTAAGAAGCCTGCCCGAACGTTGAAAGAATATCTTATGACAAAAGAAGTTTGGGAAGTAGCCTGACTGTTGATTCACTGACTGTCACTCCGTGAAGCATCAAGACGAAGGAAAATAAACAGTAGAGTGGTAAATGCCCAAAGCGACGAACCTCCGTAACTGAAAAACGGTAAAGGAATGCCTATGACAGGAGTTATTCCGACGACCATCCCTACATTGACTGCCAAATGAAAAAATAGAATCGACGCCACACAATAGCCGTAAACACGGTTAAATGTTGAGCGTTGCCGCTCTGCTAAAAACACAATCCTGATAACGAGAAACAAAAACAGAAACAAGGCCGCCGTCGTGCCTATAAATCCTCGCTCCTCTCCGATAGTGCAGAAAATAAAGTCGGTATCCTGCTCGGGAACGTATTTTAATTTGGTTTGAGTACCATTCAGAAAACCTTTGCCTGCAATACCACCGGAACCTATTGCAATGATTGACTGATTGACGTTGTATCCTACTCCACGCGGGTCATCTACCATGCCGAGAGATACCTTGATTCGCATCTGTTGATGAGGCTTCAGGACATCGTAAAATACATGATCAACCGAAAGTAGATACACAACCGATATTGTTACAAAAACAACAGGTAAAAGATACGACAGTGACCAAAAATGAATGGAGAGACATAGTAGACAGACTATCATCAATGCAAGGATACCAAGTAGCGCCCAACATAGATTGAACGGTACAAAAAACGATATGATCACAACTGCTGCAAGCAGCATAAATGAGTTGAAAACGATATGTCTTAGATATACCTGTCCCTTCTTACAGTCGTATAGCCACAAATTGGCAAAAATTATCGTTAACACAAGGACTATAAATTCGCCTAAAGGTGTTTGCCCACGCCATGTAATTTCTCCGTATTTGATCCCAATAATAAAAAAAAGTACGGCACAAAATGCGACGAAAAGTAATATGCCAGACATTCCTTCGCGGTACAGAACAAGGAAAAACACAAGAAAAACAAGTGCCGAACCGGTTTCTTTCTGCATTAGAATCAAAATAAGCGGCAAAAGAAACAGTACAACAAGCAGAAAAAATTTACGGTCAAAATGGAGTTCGTAGTGATAGGCACCCATAAAGCGGGCGACAGCAAGAGCTGTGGCAAATTTGGCAAACTCGGCAGGCTGCAGGCGGACAGGTCCAAGTACGAGCCACGAACGTGAACCTTTAATGTCCGGTGCAAGGAAAATAGTAGCTATAAGAAGCAGAATTACTAAAAAGTATATCCAATAGGAGAAGAACTGGTACCATGAACTTTCTATTTTCAATAGCGAAAAACCCAATATAAACGAGGTAATAATCCACACCATCTGCATACCCGCTCGCCCTGAAAGGTCGAACATCGAAATGCTGTCGAAATTGTAACTTGCGGCATATATGCTGAACCACCCTGCAATTACAAGAATAAGATAAACTACAACAGAACACCAGTCTAATCCTTGCCGAAGATTATTTTTTCGATAGGGCATGTGAAAACGAGACAGTTTTTGCCAAATAATTGCTTATACTACTTTCAATTCGTTTTGAAAGGTCAACGCCACTGTCGACTCGCCGGAATTTTTCACCTGTGATATATTCAAATAATTCTATATAACGTTCCGAAACACTTTCGCAGTATGCGGGCGTCATCTCCGGAATTCGTTGTCCTTCCTTGCCTTGAAAATTATTTTTTATCAACCATTTACGAACAAATTCCTTCGAAAGTTGTTTCTGTTCCTCACCTCGTTCAAGTCGTTCTTTATAGCCATCAGCATAGAAATAACGCGAAGAATCAGGAGTATGGATCTCATCAATAAGATATATTTTACCTTCGCGCTTACCAAATTCATATTTTGTATCGACTAGAATCAATCCCTTTTCTGCCGCTATTTCCGTGCCTCTCTGAAACAGTGCGTAGGTATAGCGTTCCAACTGCTCATAATCTTCGCGATTAACCAGACCTGAAGCAATTATTTCATCTTTTGAAATATTTTCGTCATGTCCTTCGTCTGCTTTTGTGGTCGGTGTAATGATGGGCGATGGAAATTTCTCGTTTTCTCTCATTCCATCAGGAAGAATAACACCGCAGAGAGTACGCGCTCCTGCTTTGTATTCCCTCCATGCGCTACCGGTCAAATAACCGCGTATTACCATCTCAACGCGGAATGGTTCGCAACGCATACCCACGGTTACCATAGGATCAGGCGAGGCAAGTTTCCAGTTAGGAACAATATCTGCGGTAGCGTCGAGGAAAAGTGATGCTATTTGATTTAATATTTGACCTTTGTAAGGTATTCCTTTTGGTAGAATCACATCGAAAGCTGAGATGCGGTCTGTGGCAATAATTACTAAATAGTCATTGTCAATTGAATATACGTCCCGCACTTTGCCGTGATACACAGCGGTCTGTGCAGGAAAATTGTAATTTGTACTAATTAATGTATTCATCTTTTATTTTCAAAAACGTAATAAAATTACAAAAGGCTCAAAATTTACCCATGTTTAAGATTTTACTTCTGATTGTCCCTTCTGCTAAAACGGTTTCAACAATATCGCCTGATTGTAGACTTGCGACTGATTTTAAAGATTTACCGTCTTTCCTTGTAATTGAATAACCCTTAGCTAAAATGTATTTAGGTGATGAAAGGCGAAAAAAGGAAAATTTTCCATTTAAGTCAGCATCTAATGCTGAAATCCAATGTTTAACATTATTACTGATTTCAAGTCCTAAAAGGTCCAGTTCTGATTTGGAGGACTCAAGCAGCCTACCTGCTGCAACGGGTAATTGGGAAAGCATAATACTAAGACGCATTGAAGCATTTTCAAGTAACAGAGCGGCGTTTCGATAAATGTTCTCTTGCAATTCGGATAATTCCTGCGCAATATTTTCCATTTTTTCAATCAGATAATCAGCAACCGCCGTTGGAGTTTTAGCACGATGAAACGCCACAAAATCGAGTACTGTATCGTCGCGTTCATGCCCTATTCCTGTAATTATAGGCAAAGGAAATTGGACGCAATTCGCCGCCAGCATATAGGAATCAAACGGCGACAGATCGGAAGTTGCACCACCTCCTCGAATAATGACCACTACATCGAATAAATCTTTGTACGGAAATATCTTATCCAAGGCGTCTATAATGGACTTTTCAGTTTGTTCGCCTTGCATAACGGCAGGGAAAAGGCAAGGATAGAAAACGAATCCGCTACTGTTTGATGAAAGTTGGCTGACAAAATCCTCATAACCGGCAGCGGTAGCCGACGATACGACTGCTATGTGCTGAATTAACTGCGGTATTTTCAGATCGCGATTCAGAGTCATAATTCCATCTTCTTTAAGCCGACGTAAAATTTCCTGTCTCTTGGTCTGCAAATCACCAAGAGTATATGCAGGGTCTATATCAAGGACATTTAATCCATAGCCGTAGAGCGGATGAAATTCGACCGACACATTGACCAACACTTTAAGCCCGGATTCGAAACGTCGACCGGTTTTTTGTTCAAACAACGGTGCAAGCACAGAAAACACGTTTGCCCAGATGTATCCTCTTGCCTTTGCGACGACAGATCCGTGCGAAAGGTTTTTTTCAATAAATTCGAGATAACAGTGTCCGTTGTCGTTTTGTCTGACATCCGACGTTTCAGCGAGCACCCAGTAATTTCCGTAGAAAACATTACCGATTGTTTCCGATATTTGTGTGTTGAGTTGCGACAGGCTGAGATAATCCATGTAGTTAATTATTTTTTTTATGGTAGCAATCTGTTCCCTCGGTAATAGCCATTTCTATCCCTTCCGCATCTATTCGACAGAGCCGGTAAAGTTCTGTTATTGTTCCATGTGTAATAAATTTGTCTGGTACACCAAGCCGTTTAATTTTCGGAGAATATCCGTTTGCCGACATAAATTCCATAACTGCAGAGCCGAGTCCTCCATGAATGGTTCCATTTTCGACCGTGATGATATATCTGCAATTTTTGCCGACTTCATGAAGAATGTTTTCATCTATTGGTTTGAGATAAATCATGTTGTAATGTGCCGTCTCGAAGCCTTTTTTGCGTGCCCTTGCAACCGCCTCGGCGGCAAGATTTCCGATTGGTCCTATGCTCAAAACTGCGACGTCTTTTCCGTCGGCGAGTTTTTCCCCACGCCCTACGGGCAGCAATTCTAACGGTTTTTCCCAATCTTGCATTTCTCCTTTCCCACGCGGATAACGAATGGCAAAGACTCCCATTCCCGGGCGGCTCGCGGTAAACATCAGATTACGTAACTCGATTTCGTTAAGTGGCGAGGCAATCGTCACGTTCGGAATACAACTCAGGAAAGCGAGATCGAAGTTGCCGTGGTGTGTTGCACCGTCTTCGCCGACCAGACCGGCACGGTCAAGGCAGAGTACCATATCAAGGTTTTGCAGTGCGGCATCGTGAATAATATTGTCGTAAGCACGCTGTATAAATGACGAATAGATATTGCAGAACGGCATCAACCCTTCCTTTGCAAGTCCGGCGGAAAACGTTACGGCGTGTCCTTCTGCTATTCCGACGTCGAAAGTGCGGTCCGGCATTTCTTTCATAAGGAAATTCATGGAACAACCGGTAGGCATCGCAGGCGTGATGCCCACAATACGGGAGTCGGACCTGGCCAACTCCACAAGTGTATGTCCGAATATATCCTGATAGAGTTGCGGTTCTTTTTTTGAGCGTACAATGATTCGTTCTCCTGTTTCGCGGTTAAATCTTCCCGGGGAATGCCATTCGGTAGCATGTTCTTCCGCAGGTTTGAAGCCTTTCCCCTTTACAGTCCGGATATGCAGAATTTTAGGCCCCCGCATGTTTTTTATATCATTTATAATTCTTACCAGTCCGCATACATCGTGTCCATCAACCGGACCGAAATAACGGATATTTAAGCCTTCGAAAATATTATGCTGCTGTGTTAGCAAGGCTTTCAAACTGTTGTTGAAACGCAGGATTGCGCCTTTTTTCTCTTCTCCGATCAGTCCTATGCGCTTCAGTAAGCTGTAAAGCCGGAACCTGACACGGTTATAAATTTCCGATGTAGTTATATTGACAAGATACTGGCTCATTCCACCGACAGGTTTATCGATAGACATATTGTTATCGTTTAGGATAATAAGAAGGTTATTGCAGGTTGAGGCGGCATTGTTTAAACCTTCGTATGCAAGTCCGCCAGTCATCGATCCATCGCCTATGACTGCGACGTGCAGGCGCGAAGTTTCCCCTTTCAACGAAGAGGCGACATCCATGCCGAGTGCAGCTGAAATTGAATTTGAGGCATGTCCCGCTATAAACGAATCATATTCACTTTCTACCGGATTTGGGAACCCGCTGATTCCGCCCATTTTCCTTAAAGTGTGGAACGATTCTCTGCGGCCGGTCAATATTTTGTGTCCGTATGCCTGATGTCCGACATCCCACACGATTCGGTCGTATGGGGTATTGAGTGAGTAATGCAGGGAGACGGTCAACTCAATTGCACCGAGGCTTGAACCGAAATGTCCCGGATTATCAGCTAGTATATCGATAATATACCGGCGCAGTTCATTGCAAACCTGCGGCAAATCTTCCGGTTTCAACCGGCGGAGATCGGCAGGGCAGTTTATTTTTTCAAGACAATTGTATTCCGGAATTTCTTTCATGGATTCAATTTCGTTGCAAAGTTAAGACATTTTTTGAAAAACGGAGTCACCGGCATGGACGGTGTTTTGAGAGCGGCACGGGTGCCGGCGGTTTTTGTGATTCGACAAAAAAATAGTACCTTTGCGCCGCTCAAAATCATGTCAATTTTCAGTGTGTTTTATCTTGTACAGACTGTGTGCATTGTGATTTTTAGCTTTTTTTGAGCGGTTTTTGCAATTTAAGATGTGGCGGACTACGACGAGGGATCGGATCTTGTAAGAGTACAGAGGAAATATGAATGGGGAGCAGAAGACCATCAACCCTGAATCTTTATAGAAATATGGAGAAAAGTATATCGAAAGAGGAACTTGCAAAATTGGAGTCGGAAGTATTCACCGGAAAGATATGCGTTGTCGATGATGCTGTTTCGGTAAAACGGGCGGTCGACTATCTTGTCCGTTTTCCGTTGCTTGGTTTTGATACCGAAACTCGTCCGAGTTTTGAGAAGGGTTTGCAGCATAAGGTTGCGCTGATACAGTTGGCGAATCAGGATCATTGTTTTTTGTTTCGTGTGAACGGCAATAATTTTTTCGATCCTCTCATCGAGTTGCTGTCGAATCCTGATATAAAAAAGATAGGTCTTTCTCTTCAAGACGATTTCAGAAGTATAAAGCGGTGGATACGGTTTGAACCGCGTGGTTTTATCGAATTGCAGGAAATGGTGAAGGATTATGGAATTGACGAGATGGGTTTGGCGAAGATTTATGCATTGATTTTCGGTAAAAAGATATCCAAGAGTCAGAGGCTTACAAATTGGGAGGCGAAAATTCTTACTGAAGCTCAGAAGCATTACGCGGCTCTTGACGCTTGGGCTTGTTTCAATATTTACAAGGAACTGTGCGTTGTACGGAAATCTACTTAAATTGTTACGTGTGTAGAATTTGTACAAGATTACAGAGTTGTTTATAACATTGGCAGACACGGATAGGGGGTGATATTGCTGGTTTTTTATTACAGAACGAAAAATAGAGTTAAACTTCATTAAAAACGACAGTTTATTGTTTGAATATCATGTTTTGCAATATAAAAAATATTACCTTTGCACCGTGTTTTTCATGGTATTAGATTTAAGGTTAACAATGAAGATTGGTTGTCGTGAGACAGCCAATTCTTTTTTTAATGCTTATCATTGGCGGAGGGACGATATATGGATGGGAAGAAGGAGCGTTGGACGCATAATCAGTTTTGAGCTTTAAACTATTTCACAACGTAATTAATGATCAAGGATAGGACAACGGGGACGAACCCTGAGAACGCTGTTTTGGTGGGACTTATCACGCCGGAACAACGCGAGTCGCAGTCGAGGGAATACCTTGACGAGCTTGAATTTCTTGCGGAGACAGCAAAGATTCGAACGGTACGCCGATTTATTCAAAGGTTAGAAGCTCCCAATTCTTTAACTTTCGTTGGTTCCGGCAAATTGCAGGAGATAAGGGATTTTGTTGAGGACGCGGATAACGGGATTGACATAGTCATTTTCGATGACGAGTTAACGCCGAGGCAATTGCACAATATTGAGGCCGGTTTGAAGGTAAAAATAATGGACAGGACGAGTTTAATTCTCAATATTTTTGCTGTTCGTGCCCGTACTGCCCATGCTAAGACACAGGTAGAGCTTGCCGAGTATAATTACATGTTACCCCGTTTGAAGAGCATGTGGACCCACCTTGAGAGGCAGAGCGGCGGTGGTGGCGGCGGATTTCGCATGCGCGGGCCTGGGGAGACGCAGTTGGAGACCGACAGGAGGATTGTATTGGGGAAGATATCCAAATTGAAGTCCGAGATAATGGAGATCGATCGTCAGAAGTCCATACAGAGGCAAAATCGCGGGAGGCTTGTACGGGTGGCTCTTGTAGGCTATACCAATGCGGGTAAATCGACTTTAATGAGATTGATGACCGGATCTGAGGTTTTCGTTGAGGACAAACTTTTCGCGACTCTTGACACCACAGTTCGCAAAACGACAATCGACAATTTGGCTTTTTTATTGACCGACACGGTAGGTTTTATCCGCAAATTGCCGGCCGAACTGATAGAGTCTTTCAAATCGACGTTGGACGAGGTGCGCGAGGCGGATTTGCTTGTTCACGTGGTCGACGTTTCACATCCTTCGTTCGAGGAGAGGATAGAGGTTGTAGATCGGACGTTGGAGGGTCTTACTGGCGGCTCTAAACCTGTTATCACAGTTTTCAACAAGATCGATATTTTTTCTTACGTTAACAAGGAGGCCGACGATTTGACCCCTTTGACCCGTGAAAATATTTCGCTGGACGATCTAAGGAGGACGTGGGTCAGCAAATCACATAACAACTGTGTATTTATTTCTGCTGTCGGTAGGCAGAACATCGACGAGTTCAGGGCTGTTTTGTATGACAGGGTACGGTCGATACACGTCAATCGGTTTCCGTACAACGATTTTCTTTTTCATCATTTTGACTGAGCTGTTCCCCGGATACGGGTTCCGGTTGTTCGCTAATTGCTGGCAGCCTGTTTACCTATCGGCGGAATTTTGTTATGCCTTCTAGCGACAGAAGTTTTACTTTTATGTCGATTCCACCCGCGTATCCTGTGAGGCTACCGTTTTTGGCTATCACTCTGTGACAGGGGATTAGGATAGGAATAGGGTTATGTCCCACGGCATTACCGATTGCGCGGGCGGATACTTTCCCATTTTTATTTTCTTTTTCGAGCAGATTTGCGACGTCCCCGTAGGTTGTTGTCTGTCCGTACGGTATTTCGCGGAGAAGTTTCCATACCGACATCCGGAACATACTACCTCGGAGCGTTATCGGCGGCATGAAGTTCGGTTTTTGGCCGGAAAAATAAATTTCGAACCACAATCGAAGTTCATCAAATAGAGGTAAATTGTGTTTTTCGGCATTTTTTTCCGACAATTCCGTAAAATATTTCTGTCCTGCTATTCTTATGCAAGATATATTAGTTCCATCGCTTAACACGGTCAGCATTCCGATGGGAGATTTAATTTTGCAGATATATTTCATTTCTGATTTCATATTGTTCTGTTGGTTTAGACTGCTTATTATCGGGAAGGTTTATTGTAATTTCTTTAAATTTTTCGGAATGTCTACGAAGATTTAGGGGGTTGACCACCAAACTTTCGTTTCCGACCCTCAAAAATTCCGCCGTATATATTAAAGATTTAGCTAATATACTGAATATTATGGCGAGATGAAATATTTGGACTGCCGGATATTTTATCGTACTTCCATACTTATCGACTGCAAATGAATCGGAATAGATATATGATACCGGAAATCCCGATGAAAATGTGTATTCCTGCTGATTTCTCGATCTCCTTTCAATAAACATGCGCCACAAATATAGTTGCATGGAATGGAAAATTTATGTAACTTCGCAGCACATAAACACATGATCCAAATGAAAAGAGTATTGTTCCTATTATTTGTTTTGCCTGTAATCCTTGTGTTGACGGCAACAGAAACGGCAAACGCAAAGGATACCCTCCTAATCTATAAAATTGAAATAAAAACAGATATAAGTCCGGCAACAAGAATATATCTTAACAAGGGTTTGCACGAGGCAAAGCTTAGAAATGCGGATATAGTATTATTGCATCTAAATACTTACGGCGGAACGGTCATAGATGCAGATTCTATGCGATCGAAAATACTTTACAGCCCTATCCCCGTACATGTATTTATTGATAACAACGCCGCATCTGCAGGAGCTTTGATCGCTATCGCATGTCAAAAAATATATATGCGCAAAGGAGCAAATATCGGCGCGGCAACAGTGGTTAATGGCCAGTCCGGAGAAGCTATGCCGGATAAGTACCAGTCGTACATGCGGTCAATCATACGATCTACCGCCGAAGCTCACGGAAAAAAAGCTGTCATCAACGGTAAAGATACGGTGTGGCAATGGATAAGAGACCCGAAAATAGCAGAGGCAATGGTCGACGAAAATATATATGTGCCAAACGTTAGCGACTCGGGTAAAGTCCTGACGCTGACAGCTATGGAAGCAGTAAATTTAGGTTTTTGTGACGGAATAGCGGAAACGATACCGGAAATAGCGCAAACATTGGGAACTGAAAAATATAAAATTGAAGAATATCGCCCGTCGTTGGCAGACAGTACGAAAGGATTCCTGATGAATCCCGCTTTACAGGCAATACTTATCATGATTATTGTGGCTGGTATCTATTTCGAACTGCAAACACCTGGAATCGGATTCCCTACTCTCGCTGCTATCATCGCCGCAACTCTGTATTTTACACCACTGTATATAGACGGGCTGCTGCAAAACTGGGAACTTATAGTTTTTATTGCAGGTATAATATTGATATTCTTTGAAGTATTCGTTTTTCCAGGATTTGGTGTCGCAGGCGTCTTAGGAATACTGTGTATCTTCGGCGGAATGATGTTTGCACTGCTGAACAATGACTGGTTTAACTTCACTGAAGTCCCAATGACAGAGATCTCTAAATCAATACTCACCGTCATTGCGGGGATATCAATGTCGATCTTCGCATCAGTCTGGCTGTCGTCAAGAATAGGAGAATGCGGAATGTTTAGAAAAGCCGCCCTGCTCGCTGACCTGGAAATCTCACGCAGCGAAAACCCCGAGCTCTCGGCACTAATAGGAAAGACAGGGCGCGCAGCGACGGTACTGCGGCCGGCAGGAAAAATATCTGTAGATGATGAAATCTACGATGCGGTATCGGTAGCAGGATTTATCGAAATAAACGAAAAAATTACAGTAGTGAAATTCGAAAATATGCAACTGTACGTGGAAAATGTGTGACTAAATCTTGCAGAGATGGAAAAATCGGCAAGAAATGTGTGATTGTATCCTGTAAAAGTTAGTAAATCGGAAGAAAATACGGTGTCACTCGTTCCCCTTTACAATTTCCATCACCCTCATCAGATTGCCGCCCCAAATCTTTGCAATATCCTCATCGGAATAGCCCCTCCTAAACAACTCAAAGGTTATTTGAGGGAGTTCGTTTGCCGAGTGTACGCCCGCAATCCCGCCTCCTCCGTCAAAATCCGAACCGATGCCGACATGGTCAGCCCCAACTATCCCTACAATATGGTCGATATGGTCGCAAATATCCTTAACCGTCGCCTTCCGACCCTTGACAAGAAACCCCTCATATAGGCATATCTGTATCACTCCGCCTCCCCCGGCAATAGCAACCAGCAGAGCATCCGAAATATTACGCGGGTGGTCGCACAACGCCCTTGCCGACGAATGTGACGCGATAACTGGATGCTTACTTGTCTCCAAAACGTCAAAAGCTGCCTTTTCCGAGACATGCGAAATGTCAACCATCACACCAACACGATTCATCTCACAAACTACTGCCCTTCCAAAGTCGCTCAACCCGTTATGCTCCCCACGACCCCTGTTTGAATCGCAAATATCGTTATCTCCGTTGTGAGAAAGTGTTATGTAACTCACCCCCATCTCGGCGAATCGTTCAATATTCCCGATGTCCTTGCCTATCGCATAGCCGTTTTCGATGCCAATAAAAATCGTCTTCTTGCCCAACTCCTTATTACGCTTCAAATCTTGGACTGAATGCGCCAAAGCAACAATCTCACCGTTCCTCGCAACCTGTTCCCTTATTTCTTCTATAATCGAAATCGCTTCCTCCGTAGCCCTTCTCAACGAAGAATCGTCTCGTGCGCCCTGGCGCAAATAGGCAACCATAAACACCGCATCAATCATACCTTCTCGCATCTTGGTAACATCAACCTTCACGATATAATCCCGCAGTTCGTCCCCAGACATACCAAAATCCTTCGGATTAACCTTGATAACGTCATTCCTTTTGCCTATATCTATGCCGTAGCGAAAAAAAATCGGCGTATCGACGTGCGAATCTATGGTATAAATCTTTTTGTGCAGTGCTTTCGCCCGTTCGTAAAGTTTTGCCTCGTCCGTAACATAACAAAACAGGTTGAGCATCGCCTCATTGCCTGAAACGGCAAGGTTTTCGGGATGCCACTGCACGCCGATAATGCTCTTTCCATCCGTAGATTCTATCGCCTCAACTATGCCGTCGGGGGAATAGGCAACGGGCCGGAACAATTGAGCAACATCCTTTACCGCCTGATGGTGAAAAGAATTAACCGCTACCATAGTATTATTACAGTCGTTAGGAAAGCAATCCAAAACCCTGTGTAATGTGGAATCAGGATTAATATTGACCGTATGTGTTGTGACGTCACGGGCCTCCGACTGCCTGTGAATGATTCCCGAATCGGGGATTTGCGAAGGTATATCCTGAATGAGTGTACCGCCAAAGGCGACGTTGATGACCTGATGCCCTCGACAGATACCAAGAATAGGTATTTGCCTGTCGGCTGCGATCCTGACTAAGGAAATGTCGTAGGCGTCGCGATCTGTATTGTAATCTGTAACTGTTGGGTGCAATTCTTCTCCGAAAAGCGGGGAATATACGTCGCCGCCACCTGTCAGAATCAGGCCGTCGATTTGGGAAACAATATTTTCGAGAACTTTTCGGTCAGTCGTCAACGGAATCAACACAGGCGTCCCGCCGGCTTTGATAACCGAATCGGAATACACCTCGGCAAGGCAGGACTTATCTCCCACATGATTAACAGACAGGCCGATAAGCATGTTAAACGTCAATATTAGCGTAAGTAGCATTTTCTTCAATGAACTCACGTCTCGGACCAACATCTTCGCCCATCAGCATTGAAAAAACATGGTCTGCCTCAGCGGCATTCTCTATGGACACTTGACGCAAAGTGCGCCCTTCCGGATTCATCGTCGTTTCCCAAAGTTGCTCAGCATTCATCTCGCCAAGACCTTTGTAGCGTTGCGTTGTACAACCACCCTCATTGCCGTCGGCATACCTGTCGATAAACAGTTGGCGCTGTCGGTCATCCCAGCAGTATTCTTCGTTTTTACCTCTCTTCATAAGGTAAAGCGGTGGGGTCGCAATGTAGATATAGCCGTTCTCTATCATCGTGCGCATATGGCGGAAAAAAAACGTGAGAATCAGCGTAGCTATATGACTGCCGTCTACATCGGCATCGGTCATTATGACAACTTTTTGGTAACGCAGTTTACTTATATTCAGACCTTTGGAATCTTCCTCTGTCCCGATCGTAACGCCCAGAGCGGTATAAATATTGCGTATTTCTTCGCTTTCAAGCACTTTGTGATGCATAGCCTTTTCAACATTGAGAATTTTGCCGCGCAAAGGCAGTATTGCCTGAAAACGGCGGTCACGTCCCTGTTTAGCCGTACCTCCTGCCGAGTCTCCCTCTACAAGAAAGAGTTCACATTGTTTAGGGTCACGGTCCGAGCAGTCGGCAAGTTTGCCCGGTAGTCCACCGCCCGAGAGCGGCGATTTTCGCTGTACCATTTCGCGAGCTTTGCGTGCCGCCTGACGAGCTGTTGCCGCCAAGATGACCTTTTCTACAATCAGCTTCGCCTCTTTAGGATGCTCTTCGAGATAGGTGCCAAGCGCGTCGCTCACCGCAACAGCCACCGATCCCATTACTTCGTTGTTCCCGAGTTTGGTCTTGGTCTGTCCTTCGAATTGCGGCTCTTGCACTTTGATCGAGATAACTGCCGTCAGTCCTTCTCGGAAGTCGTCGCCGTTGATTTCAACCTTTACTTTCTCAAGCATTTTAGATTCTTCGGCATATTTTTTCAACATGCGAGTCAAACCCTGTCGGAAACCCGTGAGGTGTGTACCGCCCTCGATTGTATTAATATTGTTTACGTAAGAATAAACGTTTTCGTTATAAGAGGTGTTGTAGGTCATCGCAACTTCGACCGGGATGCCTCCTTTTTCGGTAATGATGTGAATAATATCCCCAATAAGCGGCTCTTTATTGGCGTCTATGAATTTCACAAATTCCTTTAGACCTTCTTCCGAATAGAAAGTTTCGCCCTTGAACAAACCGTCGTCTTTAACAACGCGCTTATCGGTCAATTGCAGGTATACTCCGGCATTTAGATATGCGAGTTCCCGTAGGCGTTTTGCAAGTATTTCGTATTTGTACTCGGTCGTTATGAATATAGTTGCATCAGGTTTGAAAGTAATGATTGTTCCCGTCTTGTCTGTTTTACCGGTTTTACGTATATCTCCGAGTGATTTGCCGATAGAGTATTCCTGTTCGTAAATTTCGCCATTACGGTGAATTTCAGCCTTGAGGTAGGAAGATAGAGCGTTTACGCATGACACTCCGACGCCGTGCAGACCTCCGGAGACTTTGTAGGAATCTTTATTGAATTTTCCACCTGCATGCAAAACAGTGAGAACAACTTCGAGAGCCGATTTCTGTTCTTTTTCGTGAAAATCTACCGGAATACCGCGTCCGTCGTCGGTTACAGTAATTGAGTCGTCATCGTTTATGATAACTTCAATATGGGAACAGTAACCTGCAAGAGCTTCATCAATAGAATTGTCGACTACTTCATAAACGAGGTGATGCAATCCCTTTTCACTTACATCGCCTATATACATCGCAGGGCGTTTGCGGACGGCTTCCAGGCCTTCGAGTACCTGAATACTGTCCGCCGAATATTCATTTTGCAAACTTTTAATTTCTTCGTTCATTATAAATGATTTACTTATTTGTTGCGCTAAAAAACCATAGCAAAGGTACAAAAAAAACGTGGAAAAATTTATCTTTTTTTGCTTTTTAAAAATAATATCCTTAGCTTTGTGGAATTTTAATCAATAAATTAATATTTGGAAAACAAACTACTATTATTTATCTATTCATTAATTAATTCTAAGATTTATGAGAAGAAAATTCAAATTCTGTTTCACGGTGTTTTGTTTCATGCTGACGGGAGCAGTCGCTTTCGCCCAGCAAGGAAAGCGAATTACCGGTACCGTTACCGACACACAAGGTGAGGCGTTGATTGGCGCGAGTGTATCCATACAAGGCACTTCTGTCGGTACGGTTACTGATGAGGACGGCAAGTTTTCGCTGACCACCAAGGTTGGCGATGTGCTGTCAGTTGCCTCTATCCAATACGAATCTAAGACCGTAAAGGTAGACGAGCAATCCGATTACTTGATCCAACTAAAAGACATTGACCTGGCGCTAAGCGAAGTTGTTGTTGTCGGTTACGGTACGTTGGAGAAACGTCAAGTGACTAATTCAATAACTTCTCTTTCGGCGAGGGATTTACCTATGGGTGTTGGCGGGGCTACCATTGCCACCGCAATGCAGGGAAAGGTTGGAAATCTCATTATCAACGAAGGAGGAACGGCAGGGAAGGCTGCAAGCCCGAATGCAACTCCGGAATTGCAGTTGCGAGGCATGGCGTCGTACAATGCAAATAGAAGTCCGCTTATAGTGATAGACGGTATGCCCGGTGGGGACATCCGCTCTGTTGCGCAGGAGGATATTCAATCTATTGACGTACTCAAGGATGCATCTGCCGGAGCTATTTACGGAACTCGTGCCACAGGTGGCGTCATTATGATTACCACTAAGAAAGCGCAGGAGGGAAAGATGCGCCTCTCCTATACCGGCGAGGCGACCTACAAGCAGGCTTACGGCAAACAGAGATTCCTCACACCGGACGAGTTTATTAAGTACAGAGTGCCGTCGGGAGCCACTAATTATGCCGACCCCACCGGTGGGTTTTATGATCCGAATAATACGTATTTCGACTGGTATGACGGAGCGTTGAGCGACAATCCGATGTCTTACCGGCACAATGTGTCTATTAACGGAGGAACCAATGTGGCTAAGATTTACGCGAATCTTATGTATGAAGAGAACAACAGTGTTATCATGGGCGACTCACGAAAGGACATCAGCGGACGTTTGAACGGAAACTTTAAACTTGTGGACGGATGGCTTGATATTAACACCCATCTTGATTACCGTCAGACAAAACGCGACGAGAGAGGAATCAATCCCGTGGGTGTGCGTGCGAACAATCCGACCATGCATCCGGACAATAGTTCAATTTGGGATGTGCGTGTCAATCCTCTTGCTCCCAGGAATCCATTTGATGATTACAACAAGCTTACCAATGATGTGCTCGACAAGTGGTTCCGTCCCGATGTGGAGTTTGTTCTGAATGTACTCCCCGTGGAGGGGCTTACCGGACACTACACTTTGGCTTACGAACACCGCCAGTGGGAACATCAACAGTATGAACCTAAGACCATGATGCAGGGATCTGAAGATTACAATGTGACGGGAAATGGAACGGCTGCGATTGAATTTAGTAAGGACGACTATATGATCCTGAACGGATACTTGTCTTATGTAAGGAAGTTTGGTGAAACTCACAGTCTGAATGCTGCTGCCGGTTACGAGTATTATGAATCTAATGGCGAGGCTTACCGTATGAAAAACTATGGTTTTAGCAATGACGCTACGGCGCTATGGAATATAGGCGACGGCACGTATCTCAAGAATCCTGTCGCTCCTTATTATGCCGAAATGGTATCCAAGAAAGATATTCGTCAAAATCTGTCTTCGCTGTTTGCGCGGGTAAACTATTCTCTAAGGGACAGGTATCTTCTTTCGGGAACAGTTCGCCGTGACAAAACTTCGATGCTTCCGGTAGCGAACAACAAGATTGTATCGGGACAAATTTCGGCGGGATGGCGTTTGTCTAAAGAAGACTTTATCTCTAACGCCGGTTGGATAGACGATTTGAAGTTGCGTTTTGCTTACGGTCGCACTGGTAACGACCCAAGTTACGAGCCCAGTAGATTCAGCAAAAGCGACGATCTTAAATATTTGTTTGCAACACCACTTTATACGGAGAGCAGTTCTCAGGTTTTAGTTGATGGCGTCTGGGTAAAGACATGGGGACCGCAGAACAATGTAAATTATAATTTGAAATGGGAGGAAAAGATAGAGTATAATGCCGGTTTGGAATATGAACTCTTTGACAGCCGTCTATTTGGTAAGGTTGACTTTTATATTCGGGACAGTAAGGGTTTGTTCTTCGAAATACCTTCAGGCGCAGCTTATCCGCTTCCGTCGAGCAAAGTGATGGCGAATCTCGGTACAATGAGCAACAAAGGCTGGGAATTTGAAATCGGGGGAAAGATTGTTGATACAAAAGAATGGCAATACACCACAAAAATGAATCTCAGCAAGAATAAAACGAAAGTAGTTGAGATGGGTGAGGGTGTACAGCCGGTAGATGAGGGCAATCACAGGTTCGACAATGGAGTTACTGTTGGAACTTTCTTCCTTTTGGAACATGCGGGCGTAAGTCGCGACGATGATCCTAATACTCCGGATGTTGATGAGGCAACTTACTATCGTGACGCAGACCGTAAAGAAGACAAGACAAAGCCGGTACCGGCGGGTTATTTGCTGGTAAAAGACAAGGACGGCAATATAGTCGAACCTCAGAACGATCCGAACAAGGCGTATTATACGGGAGAAGAGCACAAGAAGTATATCGGCAATTACACTCCGAAAGCGATAATAGGCTGGTCTCACGATTTGCAGTGGAAAAACTGGTCGTTGGGCATGACATTGACGAGCTGGATAGATTTTGATATTTACAATTCCGACCAGCAGTCAAATGGATTTATGGCTCAGGGTGGCGACAACAAGTTGTTGATTGCATACGAAAAGAACAAAGACATTACCCAGAAGGTTGATGTTGCAAGTTCTTATTTTCTTGAGGACGGCACATTTTTGAAGATACAGAATCTTTCGCTCGGATACAAGGTTAACACTAAGAAATATCTGAAAGTACTCGAGTCGGCGCGTTTGTATCTGACGATGAATAATGTCTACACTTTTACCAAGTACAGCGGCTGGGATCCTGAGGTTGTCATCACCGGCTGGAAATATGGACGCGAGCGTGTATATTACCCACTCAACCGGACTTATGCACTTGGAGTTCAATTAACTTTCTAAATTATTTATGAATATGAAAAAGTCTTTTTACAGTCTTATTTTAGCGGCGGTATTCGTTGCCGCATTATTCCAGAGATGCGAAATCAAACCGATCTCATACAGCGAATCGACGGGGGAAAACATATACGGCGACAAGGACATTGTGACTGCAAGTTTTGCGGGGCCGTTCAACAGTTGGGCCAGCAATTACGGCGGAGTTCCTTATAACGGATTTACGGCGGTCAATTCCTGGTGTACTGATGAGTTGGTGATGCCCTCGCGTGGCGTTTATAACGACTGGTATGATGGCGGTATATACATGGATTTGTGGAAGCACAATTTCTCGGCGGATCTTTCCGGTACTGCTATTTACGGGGCGTGGAACAGGTTTGAATCGGGAGTTGTCGGCGTTTGGACGGTGGTCGATGACTTTGAGAAGTACGTCGATTTCGAGGCTCTTGGTTTTCCGGAGGGAACGAAGGAGAGTTGGATAGGCCAATTGAAAGTACTTGTGGCTCATTGTTACCTTGAAGGACTTAACGTCTTCGGCGGGCTTCCGCTGTATGACGGTCCGATAAACGGTGAACTGAAAGCCCGTGCTACGGACAAGGAGACATTCGACTTTATAGAAAAAATGTTGCGTGATGTATTGCCTGTTTTGCCTAAGCGTGTAGCGGGCGAGTACAATGAAGGCAAGGTTAATCAGGGAGTAGCGGCGTCTCTTCTGGCCCGTTTGTATTTCAATGCTCAGCCGTACATTCAGGAGAACAGGGATAAGCAGTGTATTGATATTTGCGACAGTATACTTTCCGGACAGTTCGGACATTATGCGCTTGCTGCCGATTATCGGAACATTTTCGGTTGGAACAACGGCAAGGGCAATGAGGTTTGCGACGAACTGATCTGGGCTGTATCGAGTGAGCCCGGTCTTGCGGAACGTGAGGCGGGGGTAGCGAAATACGGCACTCATTACGGCACTGCGATATATTTCAACAGTAGCTCTTTCAAGTCTTGGAACGGTTATTGCATCACCCCGTCGCTTGATATGACGGGCAGGTCATACCGGACGAATCCGGATGCGGGTAAGAACGACACGAGTGCGGTGGTTAAGGTGTTGGGAGATGACGGTAAGGTAAAGAACGAGACGAGGTACGGGAATCGTGCGCAGGTTCAGGGTATACAGAAGCTTGGTTGTCCTTATGAGAAGTTTGAGGCTAACGATGTTCGCAAGCAGAACTATGTTTGGGATCCTGCCACTGAGGGTAGCCAGTACTATCGCGGTATGTTTCTTGCCGGCGTTTGTCAGAATCCTTTGACGAAGAAGTATATCAAGGCGGACGGTTCGCGCGAGTATGCGAACGGTCTTACGGTACCGATGGAGGACAGGATAGCTCAGTTAAAGTTTGACAAGTGGCCTACTCCGAGTGAAGGCGCCGGCACTTGCGAGGAGAATTCCGGTGTTCGTTTGTTGAAGTTTTCGCCTGTTCCGAACGACGCTGACAATCCGTTGCGTTTCCAGCCGGACGTACCTGTCATTCGTTTGTCGGAGATACAGTACATGCGTGCGGAGCTTTATTTTAACGAGGGTGACAAGGGCAATGCGGCGAGGCTTATCAATGAGGTTCGCGGCCGTTATTTCAAGTCCGACAGTCCTGATCCCAATCCTGTCACGGCGGCTAATTTGGACAAGTATCGTCTTGCCGACGAGTGGTTGATTGAGTTTATCGGCGAGGGTCGTCGTCGTACGGATCTTGTACGTTGGGGCATGTTCACGACTGAGAGCTGGTGGGATCATCCGGCGGACGGCAGCGGTTTTGCTTACAAGAACCGGATGCCTATTCCGAAGACTGCATGGCAGGGTAATACGCTGTTGAAGCAGAATCCGGGTTATCCGGAATTCAGTTCTGCCGTTGCCGCTGAGGAGCAGGAATAGTATTTGTTTGTTAAAGAGTTAAGGACGGGGGTTTCGCTGCAAGATGCGAGACCCCTGTTTTTTTAGAAGGGTGCTTTATTAAAGTCTTTAAGGTTTCTTCCTTCGGTAACGAAAAGGGCGACTGTCCAAAGACAGCCGCCCTTTCATTATAAACCAACAAAGAAAAGAACTCTTTTTATTCACTCGCGGGAACTATACTTGCGGCAACCCGGAAGCCGATGTCGAAGCCACCGCCGTTCGGGTAGTAGTAGTCGCGAAACGAGACGCGGCATTGGGCATTGTTGGTGCCCCAGCGGCCGCCGCGCGAGATGCGATGACTAGTAGAACTAGAAGTGCAGGAAGACTGCACTTCACTGGTCGGTGTAGCTTTGGGAAATGTTTCATCATACCAGCAGTTCCAACACCATTCAAAAACATTACCACTCATATCATGCAAACCAAGCTCATTGGCTGTTTTCTTTTTTACAGGCTTGGGGCCGTAAGTACTGCGAACAGGGTCGGCACATTTGGTATCTTTGTTGTTATTGTTGTCAAACCAGCCAAACTCGCAAAGATCATCATTGCTGCCTGAATATATATGATGGTCACTCGGCTCAGTCACGCCGCCGCGAGCGGCATACTCCCATTCCGATTCGGTTGGAAGACGATAGCCATCCTTACTGAAATCGCAAGTGGCAGCATTCCATTTGGCAATATCAGCATGATAAAAGTTTGTGGGAATACCTTTGTAAGTTAAAGTATCGAAATTCACGTTATTGACGGTATAACACTGCGTCTTGTTTTCTTTAAGGCTTAGCTTGTTACAGTAAGCAATCGCATGATACCAGTTAACATTCTCAACAGGCAAAGCAGAAGTCGGACGGGAGGTGACATATTTTCCATAGTCAGCGTCACCACACTGGAATTCGGAGGGATTCGTGCCCATCACATACTCAAACTGTGCCTGGGTAACTTCTGTCTCGCTCATCTTAAAGTCTAAGATCTTTTCAGTGGTATGGGTTCCAACATAACTATTCGCAGTACCCCAATGCCACGAAGAAGAACCCTCAACAGGTAGCATCTTCGGCTTCAAAAAAGACGGAGGATAATAATACTTAACGCTAACATCGGCGACAGTTTGTGATGTGGGAAATGTTATGCTGTTGCTGCTCTGAACACCCTGCGATTTGCCGGATAAGAAGAACTCATAATACTCTGCTTCAGTGTCGACAGCAGTAAATGTGCAGTTGTCGGTGCTTGTTATACCGCAGGTAACCGCCGAAGAAGGAGATATGGGAGACACAGCAGGCCCTTCCGGCGGGCATTGCTGTATCCACTTAGACCCATTCCATGTCTCAACACATTTAGTGAATATATTGAATATTTGCAATCCGCGTGCAGCGTCTTCGCCTGTCAAGGTAAGTGCGTCACGTTGGCCTGTTGTCATCTGGGGCAGCCTGAATCCGCGTGTGCCGCTGCTCTCCAACTCAAGCAACGAGAAAGGCTGTGGGTTGACGCTAATGTCTGCGCCGATGATAACTTGCGCTGTCGCCCTGCTTGCACTAAGTAGACAAAGGGCTGAGAAGATTAAAAAGAATGTTTGTTTCATTGT
>JAIRMF010000008.1 GCA_031258895.1 Dysgonamonadaceae bacterium
GATTGATTCCGCACAGACCATTCAGAACATTATAAAAGATTTTCCCGAAGAAGAATTGTATGAATTTGCCAAACGTTTTTTTCCATCCGAAGGCGAGTTTATCATCGCTTACGTGCGGCACTTGGATAAACTGCCGGAAACGGGTATTTTACAGGGAAAGGTGGGTAGCGATTTTCACAAAGTCAAATGGATTTTCGTTTTTACCGCTTTGGGCGAAATGCCGGAAAGTAGTTTCAACCGGCGTTATTTTGTTAGCGAAACATTACATGGTCTGGCGGCTCGTTACAACCTCGCTTATTTCGACTTGCTCGTCTATTTCCATGCGGAACAAACGGCTATGCAATTGCCTGTCCGGTTGTTGCAAGTTTTGGACGAACTGTACCGGCAGGAAAAAATGCGATGGGCAACCGTCGCACTGAAAAGCGGGAATGAACCCGACAGGTTCCGGATGCTGGCGACGCTCGTTCCGAAAGAACAGCAATTTGTCAAAACATACATTCGCGCGTTGGATTTTTACCGCACAAAAACAGCGCTGCAGGGAAAAACATCCGGCAACTTCACACAGGTCAAATGGAAATTCATCTTCGACGTACTGCTCGAAATCAGACATGTCGCGTTCAATAAAAAGCAATTTGTCAGCCGTGCGCTTCGGCAGTTGGCAGCCCATTACAACCTGTCTTTCCGTGAGATACTGGAATACGTTGCCGTACTGACGGATTTACCCGGGAAACAGGAGTTTGCCGAAATCGGCCGTATCATTAAGGAATTACATTCGGACGAAATCGTACAGTCTTCTCTGCAAACGAAAAACAAACTTATCTCGGAAACGATCGCAAAACTTTCGTGCAGATTTGTCAACAACGCCGGTATTGCCTTGCTATCGCCATACCTGCCCCGTCTGTTCGAGATGCTCAAACTGACGGAAGAAGGCGGATTCAAGGATAGTGAAGCGCAAATACGCGCCATGTTTTTGATACAGTATATTATTTTCGGCTCTCCCCTGCATGGTGGGGAAGAGGCGGGAGTGGGTTGTCCCGAAACCGAAATGACGCTGAATAAAATCCTGACCGGCTTCAACCTCGAAGTCCCCATTCCGCAAACCGTTGAACTGAGCGACACGGAGAGGGATACCGTCCGGTCGATGTTTCAGGGCGTTTTATCCAACTGGGACAAGATGAAAAACACATCGGTTGAGGGCTTCCGCGCAGCTTTTCTGCAACGCGAAGGGAAATTGGAAGAAACAGACGACTGCTACCTGCTGACGCCGGAAGAGAAATCGTATGACATCCTGTTAGACGTCTGCCCATGGGGATTTAAAACAATCAAATACAAGTGGATGGAAAAAAGGATACAGGTAAAATGGAGATAAACTTAATGTATAAATATAGACGAATATGAAAATGTATGTTTCAACAAAACAGGAAAAGTCCCACGCATTACACGGGACTCCGAAAGCCTCAAACCAGGCGAGTATCGCGCAACTGCTGGGAAAGCACGGCAACACTGCGGCACAACGGGAAGCCTTACCCGAAGAGGACGAGTTATTACAGGGGAAGTTTGATGTTGTACAAAGGAGAGCGCAAATAGCAGCTCTGGAAGACCGCGAGGGTAGAGATTATGAGTTAGTAAGGGGTGCTGCAGAGAGAAAGGACACAACAAAACAACATCATCCTCTAGGCAGCAAAAAAGATCTACCTCCCAAAAAGATCGAGATATACAAAGAAAAAAGCGAAAGATTACGAATTGGCAAAACCCAAACCCAAACGCTAAACAGATTAAAAGGAAAACTTCGGAAGGAAGAGGGTAAAACTAAAAAACAAGACCCTGAAAAAATTGCGCAATTGGTTTCCAGCGAACAGCAGGTCAAAAATATTGGCAAAACAGAAGATACTGTAAACAATACCGGTTTGCCCGATAGTTTGAAAAGCGGCGTCGAAGCGGTATCGGGTTACAGCTTCGATAATGTGCGGGTACATTACAACTCACCCAAGCCCGCGCAACTGCAAGCCCTCGCTTATACGCAAGGTACGGATATTCACATAGCGCCCGGACAGGAACGACATCTGCCGCACGAGGCTTGGCACGTTGTACAGCAGATGCAGGGGCGCGTGCAGCCGACAATGCAATTGCAGGGTGTGAATGTGAATGATGATGCGGGATTGGAACATGAGGCGGATGTGATGGGGGAAAAAGTGATAGAAAGAAAATATAGTCAAATATCAAATATGAAAGAACGAAAAAATATAGCGCCAATTATTCAGCCATTTGGTCCATTGATGACCACACTTGGTGGCATAACACTTGGTGGCATAGCACTTGGTGGCATAGCTATGTTGATACATGATTTATATCAACGATATAAGCGATATATCATGCCTGCAGAAGAAACCCACGCCTTTCTTATGGCGGGAGGAATACACGGATTTGGCGAGGACGCTGAGGAGAATGTTCGTGATCATCTTGATACTTTAGGACAAGCGGTTGCAGTCAGAAATCAAAGACAAGATGATACAAGGCGTCATCTTTCCCCTATAGGTCGTGCATTTTCTATCTTTTTGAGGGCAGGTCATGTAGATATCGATGATATCATTATAAGAAATATTACAAGACAATTTCCAAGAAGAGATCGCATAAGTGAGGAAGAATTTGAAAGTGCTTTACAAGTGGCTATACAAGGCGCTACTCGTACAAGGGGATGGCTTTCCACGTTGAGTACACTTGTAGGACGACCACTTCATTATCTGTTCGGATAAGATTCCATATGATTCAAAATTAGATGAAAATTCCATGATTTCCAAGCGCATGCAATGAAAAAAAGTTTTTTACAGAAGAAACAGATAACACAACTAAGTTAGAGATAAATGCAACCCGCCATTCTCTACTTCCACGCCCATCTTTGCGCCACCCTTAACCGGCGCTTTGGAGAGGCCGGCGGCGACAAATCCCCGCCGCCGCTGCCCGTCGCTGCATGGGTCGACAGTTTGTTGCCCGTTCAGCCGACTGCCGAAGAAAGGATTGTGTTCCTGCTCGCCCTGATGCCTCACATCAGTCCGCAAACCCTGGATTTATTTTTTATCCAGAACAGGGAGCTCGA
>JAIRMF010000142.1 GCA_031258895.1 Dysgonamonadaceae bacterium
TCCACTACAACAACGAACTAAATCCCCTGATATCACTCAACCCCGCAAAACGACACAACGAAAAGTTCTGGGCCGGCTGGCGCTGGTACAAAGAAACCGGCGGCGGCTTTACTACAGACTGGGGCGCTCATGTGTTCGATATCGCTCAGTGGGCTCTACAAAAAGACGGTAGCGGGCCGGTAGAAGTAATTCCCCCCGGAGTAAACGGCGCACAACATCTAACATATATCTATGGTAACGGAACTGTAATGACACAGGAACGTTGGGACGGCGATGAAAGAGGCTGCAAGTTCATTGGTGAAAACGGATGGATAGCAGTAGCCCGCGGATACTACAAGTGTTCCAACCCCGCATGGCAATACGTGAAAAAACAAAGCGATGACGGAACGCCCTACGAAACAAGCGTCGGACACCAGGAAGATTTCATAAACGCCTGTCGCGAACGTAGCGAACCGGTCGCCAATGTAGAAATAGGACACAGCAGTTGCACCGTCTGTAACATCGGTAATATTGCTATCGAACTCAATCGCGCACTCAAATGGAACCCCGAAATACAGCAATTTGTCGGAGATGACGAAGCAAACAGCCATTTAGTGCGAAGATATGCCCCCGGATTCTCGCTCTAACAACATACAAAACTAAAGCAGAAAACAAACGCTCCGGAAGTCAACGAAACATATTGACTGCCGGAGCGTATGTTAGTTTTGGTAGTAATTGTTTTTCATTGTAAGTTTGCATAACAATTCATAACAAAAGAACAAAAAACAATGATATTCGCAATAGCGTTAGCCAATATATTTTCAATAGTCTTCGCCGACATTCAGCTGCGAGACGTAATCGACGTCCTGCTGGTAGCTTTCTTCCTCTACGAAACACACCTGCTGATGAAAAAAACCGGCACAACTACAATATTCCTCGGCGTGCTCGCATTCATCGCTATCTGGGTGCTCGTTTCACATGTCTTCAAACTAAAACTGATGGGAGCAATACTCGATAAATTCATCAGCGTAGGGTTTATCTTGCTGGTAATAGTGTTTCAAAAAGAAATGCGTGAGTTCCTGCAAGCCTTAGGTTCAAACCGTGGATTCGGATTTATAAAAAAGCTGCTAAGCGCAAAAGATGGGGGAAGCGTAAAAAACAGACAGTCGGTCATGCCCGTAGTAATGGCGGTGATGGATATGGCTAAACGCAAAGAAGGTGCGCTAATCGCGTTCCAACGTGATATTCCACTCGAAAAATACATAGAAACGGGAGAGATCCTAAATGCCGACGTCAGCACACGCCTTATCGAAAGCATTTTTTTTAAGAACAGTCCGCTGCACGACGGGGCAATGATAATAGCCGGCGTAAAAATAAAAGCCGTCGGATGTATCCTACCGGTAGCCCAAAACCAAGACATTCCCAAACATCTAGGACTGCGACACCGCTCCGCCCTCGGCCTGGCTCAAGAAACAGACGCAATAGTAATAGTTGTCTCAGAAGAAAGCGGTCACATCTCTCTAACTCACAACGGTAATTTGCGCCTGAACATAACTGCCGACGACCTGCAAAAAGAACTGACCATCGAATAATGAGAGACGTTAAAAGCTTTTTGGACGAGCAGGTTCTAAGATTCAATACTCCTTCGTTCGTTGAAAATGACCCTGTACAGTTCCCGCGTCGATATGCAAGACTTCAGGACATTGAAATTGTTTCGTTTCTGATTGCAACTATTTCGTGGGGCAAACGTCCGATGATTCTTCGCAATGCAGAGCGGTTGCTTGCGCTATTAGGCGGTAGTCCGCTGGATTTTGTAATGAATCGTGATTACCGTTCGCTTGGCAGTACAAATATTCATAGAACTTTTTTTGAGGATGATCTGGCATATATGTTGCGTGGGTTTCGGCATATTTACAAAAAATATAACAGCGTAGAAGAAATGCTGAAATTGCGTAACATTGAACAGACAACGGCGCCGGTATGGGAACTTGCAAGGGTCTTATTTACAGAGATGCGGCAGGCTAATGACGGCAAGAGTAACAGTAAATGTTATCCGGCGAACTATGAAAAGAGTGCGTTGAAACGTATTAACATGGCTCTACGATGGTTAGTAAGAGACGACGGGATTGTTGATCTGGGTATATGGAAAGCGATTAGCCCGGCCCGGTTATATATTCCTCTTGATATTCATGTAGGGAATGTCGCGCGTGAATTTGGCCTGTTGCGTCGCAAAAGCAATGATCGTCGTTCTGTAGAAGAACTCACGGCTGTTCTTCGGAAGTTTTGTCCGGAAGATCCTGTGAAGTATGATTTTGCACTGTTCGGGACCGGAATCACTAAACACAGTTCGTTATGAGATATTTCATTGTAGCCGGAGAGGCTTCAGGCGACTTGCATGCATCCGGACTGATGAAGGCTCTTATAGCCGGGGACAACGATGCTAAGTTCTGTTTTTTCGGTGGCAACTTGATGGAATCTGTTGGCGGGCGAATGCTGCGGCACTATCGCGAAATGGCTTTTATGGGTTTTGTTCCTGTTTTGTTGCATTTGCCGAAGATACTGCTCAACATGATTGACTGTCGTCGAGCGATAAGGGATTTTTCTCCCGATTGCGTTATCTTAGTTGATTATCCGGGATTTAATTTGCGTATAGCAAGATACGTCAAGAACAGTTTGCATATTCCTGTCATTTACTACATTTCTCCTACCGTTTGGGCATGGAAAAGAGGCAGGATTAAGACTGTGAAAAAGTATGTAGACAGGATGTTGTGCATACTGCCTTTTGAGCCGGAATTTTATAAGCGTAACGGATATTTGGATGCGGTTTATGTAGGCAATCCTACGGTAGATGCAGTTGCTTTGTGGGCAGGCAGGGAGGAGTCTTTCGAGGAATTTTCGTTTGCGAACGCTTTATCAGGTAAGCCTGTCATTGCGATACTTGCCGGTAGCCGTCGCCAGGAGATACGGGATAATCTTCCTTCGATGCTGGAGGCGGCGTCGGATTTTGTGGACTGTCAGTTGGTTATTGCAGGCGCACCGTCTGTGGAGGCCGCATTTTATGAGCAGGTACAGTCGGGATGCAGGGCGAAAGCGACGGTAGTTTACGGTCAGACTTACCGGCTGTTACGGCAATCGAGGGCTGCTCTTGTCACCTCCGGCACTGCGACTCTGGAGGCTGCGTTGTTACGTGTCCCACAGGTCGTTTGTTACCGGACACGTCCCAAACATATTGCCGCCTTTATCTGGAAGCATTTTTTCGACGTCGAATATATCTCTCTGGTTAATCTGATTGCTGGCAGGGAGGTGGTTGTTGAGCTGTTCAACGAACGTTTTTCGGTTGAACGTATCGGTAAGGAGTTGCATCGGTTGTTGCATGACGGGGAACATGTGAGAGCTATTCAAGAAGGGTACGACGAGGTAGATAAAAGGTTATGTTGCAAGGATGTATCTATCCGTGCGGCGGAGGTTGTTTTTTCATTTCTGGCCCACAGGAGCGGCCATTGAGAACACAGGACACATAATTAACAATACCTGAAATTACCGGCGCCGCACGCTTTGTACATTATCGAGGGGTGTTATTTCCAAGCACATTACACTTTTTTCAAGTTGAAAAAATATTCTTCCGGAATACATTTAGACGTGCATAAAACGCAGCATGACAGGCGGAAATAATTTTTCAGTGCCTCCATGTCTATTTGTCTGTCGCAACAAAAGATGCTACCTTTGTACCGTAAACCGTAAAAGTCAAAAAAAATATGCCCGAATTCCTCGACGATGAATACTTCATGAAACAAGCCCTCGCAGAGGCTGCACAAGCCCTCCGAAAAGACGAAATACCCGTCGGAGCCGTAATCGTATGCCAAAAACAAATAATCGCACGGGCGCACAACCTGACGGAAACCCTCAACGACGTCACTGCACATGCCGAAATGCAGGCAATAACCTCCGCAACAACAACATTAGGCGGAAAATACCTCACCGACTGTACAATATACGTAACTCTCGAACCGTGCCCAATGTGTGCCGGCGCACTCGCATGGGCACAAATCGCACGAATAGTCTATGCCGCCTCCGACCCAAAACGCGGATATAACGCAATAGCAAAAAATATCCCGCATCCGAAAACACAAGTCTCATGCGGCATCCTCGCAAAAGAAGCTGCCCTGATGATGAAAATTTTTTTTGAAAACAAAAGAATACGAGCTCAGTCTATAAACCGCCTCAATAAGCCCTCATAAGAATCTACCCTCCGATCCCGCAAAAAAGGCCACCAGCGACGTACCTCCTCCGAACGACCCAAATCAATCTCGGCAACAAGATTCTCCTCCGACACAGAAGACGCCTCGGCAATAATCTCGCCCTGCGGACCCGCAATAAAACTGCCGCCCCAAAAAGAAATCCCATTCGTCCGACCGGAAGGATCGTCCTCCCGTCCAACCCTGTTGACCGAAATAACAGGCAAACCGTTGTTCACCGCATGAGCACGCTGAACAATCTTCCAGGATTCGTTCTGGCGACGCCTCTCATCCTCCGTGTCGGAAGACTCCCAGCCGATAGCGGTAGGATAAATCAACATCTCAGCCCCCGCAAGAGCCATCAGACGGGCCGCCTCGGAATACCACTGATCCCAGCAGACAAGAACTCCAAGCCTCCCAACAGAGGTCGAAACAGGCCTGAACCCAAGATCGCCGGGGGTAAAATAAAACTTCTCGTAGTAGGCAGGATCGTCCGGTATGTGCATCTTACGGTATTTCCCCGCTATCTCGCCGTCCGAATCAAGAACTACCGCCGTGTTATGATACAGCCCAACAGCACGCTTCTCAAACAACGAAACAACAAGCACAATTCCGTGTCGGCGGGCAATCGCCCCAAAATATTTCGTCGAGGGGCCGGGAACAGTTTCCGCCAAATCAAAATTCATCGGGTCTTCCGTTTGGCAGAAATACAGCGAATTGTGCAACTCCTGCAAAACAACCATCTGTGCACCCCGTTCCACACAATCGTCAATCCCGACGGAAAGCCTACTCATGTTCTCCGCCAAATCCCTCACAGCAGATTGCTGTACAAGTCCGACCTTAATCCTGTTCATAATATGACTGATATGTTTATGCTACCAAAGAAAACCGTACGAAATCACAAAAAAACATCAGGGGACGCAGAACCGGTCCCCTGAAGAATCCCCTCGAATAAACCGAGAGCGCTAATTTTTACCAACTTAAAAATAACAACAATTCCCTATCAACCGAGCCTGTTTACATGCAACGCGAGTTTGGATTTCAGATTGCTTGCCTTGTTACGGTGGATAACGTTCTTCTTTGCCAGTTTATCCAGCATCGCGCTGACTTTTTTGTACGATTCCGACGCCTGCGTCTTGTCGCTCGTGGCACGCAACGCCTTCACCGCATTCCTCGCTGTCTTTGCATAATAACGATTCCTCAACTTCCTCGACAGGGTCTGTCTGATTCGCTTTATCGACGATTTGTGATTTGCCATCTTCTAAAAACCTTATAATATTTATGTTCTTTGTAGTCCGTAGGGGAGTCGAACCCCTCTTTCAAGAATGAAAATCTTGCGTCCTAACCGATAGACGAACAGACCGTCATTTGCTCTTTTGCGGCTGCAAAACTAAAACATTTTTTTGAAACTGCAAAATATTCTCCGAAATTTTTATGATATTCGTAACTTTGTACTCTCATGCAGCACAAAACACAAGGAATTGTTCTCCATTCAACGCCTTACAGCGACCGTTTTTCAATAACGATTGTCTATACGGAAAAATTCGGGCGAATGTCTTACCTGACGATACGTACGGCCGGTCGCAGCAAATCGCAAATTCCAAAAGCTCTCCTCCATCCGTTAGCAACGCTTGACATGGTGGTCGAACATCAGAATTTGCGCGAAATTCAACGTATCAAAGAGGTGAAAATTCTCTTCCCGCTTATCACCCTGACGAGCAATCCCGTTAAAAACGCTATCGGATTGTTTATTGCGGAGCTTTTCGGTAAGGTAGTTCGCGAGATGCATCCTAATCGTGAATTATTCGGATTTTTTCTGCAATCGATACGAACGCTGGAGGAGACGGAAAAACCTTGTGCCAATTTCCATCTCGCTTTTATGCTTGAGTTGGGCGGTTATCTTGGCTTTACGCCGGACGGTGAGTCATATTTGGACGGTGCTTTTTTTGATTTACGGAACGGTCGTTTTACCGCATTAAGGCCTTCGCATCCCCATTTCCTGAATCCCGACGACAGTTACATTTTTTCTTTATTGATAAGGATGAATTACGCGAATATGCATGTATTTCGTTTTTTGGGCGACGAACGCAGGACGATTGTTGAGCATATTTTGTCATATTACCGGTTGCATCTTGATAATTTTCCGGAGATCAAATCGGTTGGCGTTCTGCATGAAGTTTTCAGATAGTAATAATATTAGTACTTTTGCAGCTGTTTTTTTATTTGTAGGCAAATGAATTTCACAGAAGAACTTAAATGGAGGGGCATGATCCACGATATTATGCCCGGCACGGAGGAGTTACTTGCGAAGGGTCTTACTTCGGCGTATCTGGGCATTGATCCGACGGCGGATTCGCTTCATATCGGTCATTTAGTTGGCGTTATGATGCTTCGTCACTTTCAGCGCGCGGGCCACCGTCCTATTGCTCTTATCGGCGGTGCGACGGGGATGATTGGCGATCCTTCTATGAAGTCGCAGGAGCGTAATCTGCTTGACGAGGAGACGTTACTGCGTAATCAGGAGGCGATTAGGCGGCAGTTATCCAAGTTTCTTGATTTCGAATCCGATGCTTTGAACCGTGCGATTTTGGTTAATAATTACAGCTGGACGAAGGATTATACTTTTCTCCGCTTTATTCGGGACATTGGCAAGCATATTACCGTCAATTACATGATGTCGAAGGATTCGGTTCGGCGTCGTTTGGTTGCCGGGTCCGGTGGGGACGGTATGTCTTTTACCGAGTTTTCTTACCAGCTTTTGCAGGCTTACGACTATCTTTATCTTTACCGGCATTACGATTGTCGGTTACAGATGGGCGGTTCTGATCAGTGGGGCAATATTACTACGGGTGTTGAATTGATACGTAAGAAGCTGGGCGGAGAGGCCTTTGCTTTGACCTGCCCGTTGGTGACGAAGTCTGACGGCAGTAAGTTTGGCAAGACGGAGTCCGGCAATGTTTGGCTTGACGCTCGTTATACCAGTCCTTACCGTTTTTACCAGTTTTGGATGAATGTGAGTGATTTGGACGCAGAGCGGTATATCAGGATCTTTACTGTTTTGGACAGGGAGGAGATTGAGGACTTGACGGATGCTCATCGTCGGGAGCCGCATTTACGACTGCTTCAGCGTCGTTTGGCTCGAGAGCTTACGGTTATGGTTCATTCTGTTGGGGAGTATGATACGGCGGTTGCGGCGTCGGGTATTTTGTTTGGCGACTCGACTCCGGATGTTTTGCGGGGGCTTGACGAGCGCACGTTGCTTGATATTTTCGATGGCGTTCCGAGGTTTGAGTTTTCGCGGGACTGTTTGTCGGGGGGTGTGAAGGCTGTGGATTTGTTGGTTGAGCGTGCGTTGGTATTTCGTTCACGTGGCGAGTTGCGCAAGCTTATTGAGTCTGGGGGCGTGAGTATTAATCGGGAGCGTTTGTCGGATATTGGCGTTATGGTGGATGATTCGTGGTTATTGGGGGACAGGTATTTGTTGGTTCAGCGGGGTCGTAAGAGCCACTATTTGCTTGTGGCGGTTTAGGATTTTGCTGTTCGGATAAAAAGCGTTACTTTTGCGACGTTTTACACGTTTTCGTGTTTGTCTCATGGTGTAATGGTAGCACTACAGATTTTGGTTCTGCCAGTCAAGGTTCGAATCCTTGTGAGACAACAGCCGCGCTGATTTGGGCGCGGTTTTTTTTGTGTTGTTTTGGGGAATAAAACGTACTTTTGGCCCGGTAATCACAATGAGACGAACTCCTTTTACCGCCACAAAATGCGTCGGACGTGGAACGGTACGAGATGTATTCGGAAACTTATTCCCACTGCTTGGCATCGCGATAGTTGCTGCTTTGCTGGTATTTCAGGTCGCGAAGCATGGATGATTTGACGGCAATTGAGAAGTTGTAAGACTGGTAAGGCCCGACGGGCATGAAACTCGCGGTCATAGTCCAGCAGTGCATCGAGCGAGACAACGAACAACGCAAATAAGCAAACTTGCGGCTGTCGAAATCGTACGAAGAATTGAAATTAAACGACCAACCTTTCGCCGGCGAGATGTTACCCGAAATGCCGAGCGTCTGATTCAGACTGTAGTCGTACTCATGCTTCTCACGGTTGAACGTACCGTAACGGTAGCCTACCGAATAGTTGAATGACAGATTCCAGGGTATCGTGTGGACGAGGTAACCGTCGCTGTCGTATTCGCCCTCAACCTTTTTCTTCCTGCGAAGTGAAACGTGCTCCGGCACATCGTCCTCTTCACCGTCTTCAAACAACTCCTCATCCTCCCCGTCATCCTCGTTTTCCGGCAACCTCGCGTCACCTTTGGCGTCAGGATTCTCTTCACGACGGAAAAGCCTGTTCAGTAACTTGGAGACCTTGTTGTTGTCGAGGCTGAAGTTGTAACCTGTCTGAGTGCCGGTGAAACGACCCAGACCGGGACGGATGCTGTTTATCCGACGGCCGTTTTCGTCGTACCGATAAGTCTCGAATCGCGAAGAAAAACTCAACGGATGGCCGAAAAGTTTGACGCGTATTGATACGTCTTTGTCTGCCCAGTTTAGGGAGTCGAGCAGGAAATTGTAACTTGTCCCGATACCGAAATTATCAATGATGGATACTTTACGGGTGGAGTCGGTGTTGGCGATGGGGAGTTTGGCTTCGAGATTATTATCGAGTGAGATCCTCAACGACCCCGATTTGCCGCTTGAGCCGCCGCCGCCCATCTGGCCTTGGAAGAATGAATAGGTATCGTAGAGGATGTTGTCGGGATTATTGGGGTCTGCGTGGGCTATACGGTCGAAAGAGCCGTAACGGGGGTCGGAGAAATCCGGGCTTCCGCTGAACGAGATCGACGGAGTTGCCATGTGACGGATTACGACTCCCTTGGTTCGTTGTCCGAAGAGCGGTAGGGGCTTGTACATACCGTACAGTTTGGTGTTAAGGCTGATGCTTGCCGAATAGTTATTGATGTGGTAAAATCCATGCAGGGTGTCGACGGGGATAAGACGGTTGAGCGCGGGGTCGTAATCCTGCAAGACTTTTTTGGTGTACCAGTAGGCGTTGTAACTTACCGATGGGTTTACCGAGATGTACTTGCCGGCCAGGAACGAAGCGCTAAGCGGGATACTGTGCGTCATTCCGTTTTGCCAGTCGTTGAGGATGTTTTTTTTGATGAATTCGTTTTCTTTGACATGGTCGATGCTGTTTTTCAGGACGCCGGTATAACTCGTGTAGATCTTCTCGTACCACTTTGCGTCGCCTGTTTGTTCTTTTCGTTTGAAGGGATATACCTGGCTCATGGAGAAGGTCACGTTTGGCATAGCGACGCTGAGGGAAGTATCTCGGAGGGTTTGGTTTACGGCGGTGTTGGATGTCAGGGTGAAGGGTTTGGTGGGGTGTCTGTAGGTCAGTTGGACGGTTGAGGACTTGTTGTTATCGGTGAAGTTGCCGGAGTACAGCTCACTGACGCTGTTTCTGTTGTAGGTGCTGGTGGTGAAGTTTACCGAGGCGGAGAAGTTGAGGAATGGGTTTGCTTTTGTGTCTTGCCGGTAAGACCAGTTAATTTTGAAGTCTTTGGATTTGGAGTAGTCTGAGTTGGGGAGGTTTTTGGAGTCTTTGTCGCCTGTGATTGTGACGATGTAGGCTGCGTCGAGGTTTCCGGAGAATTTGTACTTTTTGAGGTAGCTTGAGGTTGCGTTGAGGCCCCATGAGCCTTTGGTAAATATTTCTCCTTTTAAGGCGAGGTCTATGCAGTCATTGAAGGCGAAGTAGTAGCCTCCGTCGCGGAGGGAGAATCCTCTTGTCATTTCGTCGTCGTATGTTGGCATTATGATGCCGGAGGAGTAGTCTTTTGAGAAGGGGAAGAAGCCGAACGGGACGGCGATTGGCAGCGGTACGTCTTCTACGACGAGGTAAGCGGGGCCTGAGACGACGTTTTTTCCTTTTTTCAGTTTTCCTCTTGTGACTAAGAAGTACCAGTGTGGGTGTTCTTCGTCGCAGGTGGTGAACTTGCCGTTTTTGAGGTACATTTCGTCGTCGTTTATTTTCTTTGTTTTTTGGGAGGTTAGGAACCCTTCGCCCTGTTGCGTGATTACGTTTTCGACGATCATTTTTCCGGTATTGAAGTTGAAGCGCATTTTTTCCATTTCGTAAGTTTGATCACCTTCGGAAAAGAGAGGGTAGCCGAATTTTTCGCCTATTGAGTCTGTTCCGAACTGGGCGTACATCATGTTACTGTCGGCGGCGAGCTCGATATATTCTGCGTCGAGGTTTCGTTCGAGCTGTTGGACATTTGCTTTGCCGAAGAGGTATATCATATTTTTTCCGGCGAGGGTCATTATGATGGAGTCTTTGGCGGTTGCGTTTATGGGGGCTTCTATTGTGTTTGGTTTGGGGATGGTATCGGTTGTTTGGGTGTTTTGGATGTTAGTGTCGGGCGTTATTTCCTGCGGCATTACGTTTGTTATTGTTGCCAGACATAACATGATTATTGTGAGTTGGAATGGTTTCGGCATTGGGAATTTTTTACGGGGGGTTTCGCGGTTACAAAATTACACAAAAAAACATCATTAATCCCGCCTGCCATATTACCGGCGCGCTTCTCACCACATGTTGTGAGCTTTGTACCACATGTTGTGAGCTTCACACCACATGTTGTGAGCTTCACACCACATGTTGTATGCTTTGTACGACATGTTGTACGCTCAACATTAATATTACTGCACCCCTTATTTGTATATGTTCGTTCCATAACAGCAGCTAAGGCAAGTATATTTTTTAAAATAACCACAAAAAAAACGGGAGGAAATGACTTACTCCCCTCCCGTTCTACCGAGGTACCTAGCAGACTCGAACTGCTGTATACGGTTTTGCAGACCGGCGCCTAACCACTCGGCCAAGGTACCATACCCAAATACGGCTGCAAAGTAAATACTTTTATTCCACATGCGCAAATATTCCCACACATTTCCCCGTAAAATCCACTTTTAATATTACCTTTGTAAAAAAAAATAATGGCAAAACAAGAAGTGGACAAACACAAAAAACAAACAAAAAAACAGCCCCCCATAATCGTCGAAGACGGGAGAAAACAACCCCAAGCAACCGAACTCGAAGACGCAATAATCGGAGCCCTAATGCTCGAAAAAGACGCATTCAACGCGGTCAGCGACACACTCGCCCCAGAGAGCTTCTACTCCCAAACAAACGGCCTGATATTCGAGGCAATACGCCAACTCGCCCGCGACTCCAAGCCAATCGACATCCTAACCGTCGTGCAACAGCTCAAAACCGACGGCACACTCGAAACAATCGGGGGAGCAGCACACATCGCACAGCTATCGCAAAAAGTCGTATCAAGCGCACACCTCGACTACCACACACGTATCGTGCTGCAAAAACACCTAGCCAGAGAACTGATCTCATATTCATCCAACGTCATCAACAAAGCGTTCGACGAAACTAACGACGTTGACGAACTGATGCAAGAAGCCGAAGCAAGCTTATTCGAAATCACCCAGAAAAACATCAAACGGGACGTAATGCATATCGACCCAATTATCGGGGAATCGATGAAGCAAATACTCGACAGATACCAAAACCAGGACAAAATGAGCGGCGTCCCCTGCGGCTTCACTGACCTCGACAAAATAACGCAAGGATGGCAAAAAGGCGACCTGATAATAATCGCCGCCAGACCATCAATGGGAAAAACCGCATTCGTACTCTCAATGATAAAAAATATGGCGGTAAACTTCAAAACACCGGTCGCAATATTCTCGCTCGAAATGCCAAACATCCAACTCGTCAACCGACTAATCATGAACGTTACACAGCTCGAAGGAGAGAAAATCAGAAGCGGAAGACTAGCCCCACACGAACTCGAACAACTCGACATAATGATCAACGAACTCTACGGAGCGCCTATCTATGTAGACGACACAGCCAGCCTCTCAGTATTCGAGTTACGCTCAAAAGCCCGACGGCTCGTCCGAGAACACAACATACAGGCAATATTCATAGACTATCTGCAACTCATGAATGCAAGCGGGATGATTAAGTTTACAAGCAGCAGGGAAAACGAAGTAAGTATGATCTCACGAAACCTGAAAGCCCTGGCAAAAGAACTGAACATCCCAATTATAGCCCTCTCACAGCTAAACAGAAAAGTAGAAGACCGCACAGGTACCGGTAAAGAAGGCCCAACAGTACGACTCCCCCAACTATCCGACCTCCGTGAATCCGGAGCAATCGAACAAGACGCCGACATAGTCTGTTTCATCCACCGACCGGAATACTACAAAATATTTGAAGACGAACATCAGCACGACCTGCGCGGTAAAGCCCAGATCATTGTCGCAAAACATCGAAACGGTAGAACAGGCGACGTCTTCTTAGAGTTCGTCGATAAATTTGCCCGCTTCCAAAACCTAAATGAAAATAAATTCTTAGAAGAAGAAGACCTGAGATCAAGGGTCAACAGTCTGAAAGACGAAATGCCTCCGGAAAAGTATTCATCAAAAGGCAATACGACTCCGTTTTAAGAATTCTAAAAAACAGCCCTTGTGCCGTGTTGATCTTTTTTGGTAATTTTGCCGGCCTGAAATCATATCTATCACAATCTAAACAACAATGCAACCGAATCATCATTATTTAGGGTTGAGCGACGCCCAAATCTCGGAAAGCCGCAGGAAATACGGAATTAACGTACTGACGCCGCCCAAAAGAACGCCCTATTGGATAAAATTCCTGGAAAAATTCACCGATCCTATTATCATCATCCTGTTGGTTGCGTTGATATTGTCGGTCGGTGTTTCGTTTTACGAATTTAACTGGGGAAAGGACGCCGGCCGGTTCGGGATTTTTTTGGAACCGCTGGGTATTTTGGTTGCCTTACTGTTAGCGACTGTCGTAGGCTTCCTGTTTGAGCAGAGTGCAAACAGGAAATTTGAGATACTGAACAAAGTCAACGACGACACTCCGGTCAAAGTTATTCGCAACGGAAATATTTGTCAGACGGAGAAAAAAGATATTGTCGTAGGCGACATTGTGATTCTTGAAACCGGAGAAGAAGTGCCTGCCGACGGAGAACTGCTTGAGGCCGTATCTTTACAGATCAACGAATCAACACTTACCGGTGAACCGATATGCAAGAAGACGGTCAATCCTGCCGACTTCGACTCCGACGCCACCTATCCGTCTAATTATGCGATGAAAGGCACAACGGTTGCCGACGGTCACGGCATTATGAAGGTTCGTAAGGTTGGGGATGCTTCCGAGTACGGCAAGGTTTATAAGGGTGCGCAGCTCGACAATAAAATAGAGACGCCGCTCAACAGGCAATTAAACGGTCTGGCGGGTCTGATCGCTAAGGCGAGCTATTCAATTTCGGCTCTTATAGTTGTCGGGCGTCTGACCGGATACTTTATCGAAGCCGGCGGCTTTACCGTGGTCGATTGGGTTCATTTCGGCAATTACATCTTGAAGACGATAATGATAGCTGTCACCGTTATTGTTGTAGCGGTTCCGGAAGGGCTGCCCATGAGTGTCACGCTTTCCTTAGCCTTGAGCATGAAGCGTATGCTTTCGACCAACAATCTTGTCCGCAAGATGCACGCCTGTGAGACTATGGGTGCAGCCACCGTGATCTGTACCGATAAGACGGGAACACTGACACAGAACAGGATGAAAGTATTCGAGACGCAGTTTTACGGTCATACATCCGACGCCATTTATGAGAACATCGCCATCAATTCTACCGCTTATCTTGACCATTCCGACGGAAAGGAAACCAGGTCGCTCGGCAATCCTACCGAAGGTGCGTTGTTGCTTTGGCTGCATGAGAACGGCATTGACTATCTACCTTTGCGCGAGCAGGCGGAGATAATCGACAGACTTACCTTTTCCACGGAGCGCAAATATATGGCGACCATAGCCAAGTCACCTTTGTCCGGCAGAAAGACGTTGTACGTTAAGGGTGCTCCGGAAATTATTTTGGGCATGAGCAGTCATATTCCTGTTGCGAAGGAAGAGATAGAGGGCCGATTGTTTGATTATCAGGGTAAGGCGATGCGCACGTTGGGTTTTGCGTATCAGGATATAGACGATGCCGATGTTACGATTGAGGATGGGAAGATACATAATTCGGAGTTAATTTTTCTTGGGATAGTTGCGATCTCCGATCCGGTTCGTCCCGACGTACCTGAGGCAATAAGCGACTGTATTGACGCCGGAATAGACATAAAGATTGTCACCGGCGACACCCCTGGTACGGCGAAGGAGATAGGTCGTCAGATTGGGTTGTGGCGTACAGGGGAGCCGGAGGATCATCATATCACCGGAGTTGAGTTTGCGGCGATGCCGGACGATGTTTTATCGGATAGGGTACTGTCTTTGAAGATCATTTCTCGTGCTCGTCCTATGGATAAGCAGCGTTTAGTACGGTTATTGCAGCAGCGCGGTCAAGTGGTAGCTGTTACGGGAGACGGGACGAATGATGCTCCGGCATTGAATCAGGCGCAGGTTGGTTTGTCGATGGGGGACGGGACGTCGGTAGCGAAGGAGGCGAGCGACATTACCATTTTGGACAATTCGTTTAGCAGCATTACACGTGCCGTGATGTGGGGTCGTTCTCTTTATCGCAACATACAACGGTTTATTCTTTTCCAGATGACGATCAATATCACGGCTTGTATCACCATCTTAGCCGGTGCTTTTTTGGGTACGGAGTCACCACTCACGGTGACTCAGATGTTGTGGGTGAATCTTATCATGGACACATTTGCGGCGCTTGCGTTGGCGTCCTTACCGCCGAATCGAGGTGTAATGAAAGATCGTCCACGGCGGGCTACCGACTTTATCATTTCGAGATCGATGTGGTTTGACATTATATTGACCGGTATTTTGTTTGTCTTGTTGTTGTTTGGGTTGGTGCAGTATTTCAGGCATGAGGAGATTGGGGGGTTACGGGAGTTAACTTTTAGTGGGTATTTCGGCAATTTCTTCAATTTTGGTCGGTATGGCGCATTGACCTCGTACGAATTGTCTTTATTCTTCACGATCTTTGTTATGCTTCAATTTTGGAACATGTTTAACTCGAAGGCTTTTATGACGGGTCGTTCCACGTTTTCGGGATTGTCCGGGAGCACGGGTTTTCTTGCTGTTTCGGCGGCGATTTTGGGAGGTCAGTGGCTTATTGTTACGGTTGGGGGCGAGATGTTCAGCACGGTGCCGTTACGTTATGAGGACTGGTTTCTGGTGCTTGTCTCGACGTCGGTAGTGTTGTTTTTCGGGGAATTTTTACGATTGCTAAGGCGTTAATTTGTTTATGGAGACCATTGGCATACGAACTTCCACCATTGGCATCATACCTATTGAATTGAATCCCATGTATCTTCTCTCTCGCCTGTCCGATTCGGATCGGTATCTACCTATCATCATGCGTATGCCTGTTGCTCGGCAGTGCGAATGGTTATCCGTACGGTTGTTGGTTCAGGAGATGCTTGGTGTTGGGAAAGATATTCATTACCATTCGAACGGTAAGCCTTACCTTACGGGTTGCCCATACCATATTGGCATCAGCCACACGAAGACACATGCTGTTATCATTATAAATCCGCTTCAAGATGTTTCGATAGACATAGAGATGATCACTCCGCGAGTGAAGAACATACGGGATCGCATCATGAACGATGTTGAGTTGGGGGGAGTTTTATTGCCGCGGGACGTCACGTACCCTCTGCTTCATTGGTCTGGGAAGGAGACTATTTGCAAGTATCTTGGGTTGCCTGGTCTGGATTTTCGGGAGCACATTACTATTACTCCTTTTTTCCCTTTGAAGGGTATTTGGAGTTGTTTTCAGGCGTTTGAGACTCGGACGGATGATCGTGGGTCGGAGCTTTTTGTTCATTATTACGTATCGGACATTTACGTCTTGACGGCGATAGTTTAGTTTGTCGCGTCGGATATTTTTCGGGGGTGTTGCGGTAATAAAGAATGAAGCCACACCGAAATCGGAATGGCTTCATGTATCTCACCGTTTATCCTCCCAATATGTCCGGCAACGTCAATTGTAAACTATCAAGCTGCCGTGAACGGGGGAGAACCGACCCGAATCTAAACCTTGCCCGCAGAACCCAATACGTTGACCAACTTGTGACGGTACAAAGATTTCAACGATTCACGGGCAGGACCAAGATACTGACGAGGATCAAACCACTCGGGATGAGTGCTGAACGTAGCGCGAATCGCCGCCGTCATCGCCAAACGACCGTCCGAATCAATGTTGATCTTACATACCGCCGACCGCGAGGCGCGACGTAATTGCTCCTCCGGTATCCCTATCGTATCCCGTAAACGACCTCCGTTCGCATTTATCGTCGAAACCAAATCGACAGGAACAGACGAAGCCCCGTGCAAAACTATCGGAAAACCGGGAATGCGACGCTCTACCTCCTCCAATATGTCAAACCGTAAAGGCGGAGGTACCAATAAACCGTCGGAATTGCGAGTGCACTGTTCAGGCTTGAATTTGTTTGCACCGTGAGACGTTCCGATCGAAATAGCTAACGAATCAACCCCAGTCTTCCTCACAAAATCCTCTACCTCCTCAGGACGTGTGTACGTGTGAGTCTCCGACTTCACGTCGTCCTCTATCCCGGCGAGCACGCCAAGCTCCCCCTCTACCGTGACGTCATAACGATGCGCGTACTCGACAACCTTCGCCGTCAAAGATACATTGTCATCGTAAGAATGGTGCGAACCGTCTATCATGACAGACGAAAAGCCATACTCAATACAGCTCTTACACAACTCAAACGTATCACCATGATCGAGATGCAAAACAATGGGAATGCTGCGCCCCAACTCCTTCGAATACTCAACCGCCCCCTGAGCCATGTAACGCAAAAGAGTCTGGTTGGCATACTTGCGAGCACCGCTCGATACCTGAAGAATGACAGGAGAACCTTCCTCTACACACGCCTGGATGATAGCCTGCATCTGTTCCATGTTGTTAAAGTTGAACGCGGGAATAGCGTAACGACCAACTATCGCGTCCCTGAATAACTGACGACTGTTTACCAGTCCTAATTCCTTGTAACTTGTCATTTTTTTATGTTGTATTTTGTTGTTTATGCCTCCCATCCCGATGCCCGGGATTCGATTCGGCGACGCAAAGGTAACGGTTTTTTCCCTGACAACAAAATCACCGCTCCATAAAAAACCTATATCCCCGCCATCGTCAAAACGTTTTTTCGTATCATGCTCGTGTTTGAATTATTTAGTGTAATTTTGTTGCCCTTATTATTAAATCGTTTTTCTTATGGCTCAACAGGAAGTGTTCCTCAAAAAACTTGTCGCCCACTGCAAAGAATATGGGTTCGTGTTCCCATCCTCAGAAATTTACGACGGCCTCGCCGCTGTCTACGATTATGGACAAAACGGAGTAGAACTCAAAAACAATATCAAACGATATTGGTGGGACAGTATGACCCTGCTTAATGATAATGTGGCAGGCATAGATTCGGCTGTGTTCATGCATCCAACGGTCTGGAAAGCCTCCGGACATGTAGACGCATTCAATGACCCGCTCATAGATAACCGTGACTCGAAAAAACGATACCGAGCCGACGTCCTGATCGAGGAACAAATCGCAAAATACGAAGACAAAATCGAGAAAGAAATCGAAAAAGCCGCCGGACGGTTCGGTAACGACTTCAACGAAACACTCTTCCGACAAACCAATCCGCGTACTATCGAATACAAAGCAAAACGCGACAACCTGTACAAACGATTTGTTAGTGCGCAAAACGAAAATAATCTTGACGAGCTGAAACAAATCATAGTTGATGAGGAAATCGTCTGTCCGGTCTCAGGATCCCGTAACTGGACGGATGTGAAACAGTTTAACCTGATGTTTTCCACCGAAATAGGCTCCACCGCAGAGGGCGCAACCAAAATATACCTCAGACCGGAAACGGCGCAGGGAATTTTCGTCAACTTCCTCAACGTTCAGAAAAGCGGACGGATGAAAATACCCTTCGGAATAGCGCAAATAGGCAAAGCGTTCAGAAATGAAATAGTTGCCCGACAGTTTATCTTTCGGATGCGGGAGTTTGAACAGATGGAGATGCAGTTTTTTGTTCGGCCGGGGGAGGAAATGCGCTGGTTTGAATATTGGAAGCAAACCCGCATGAAATGGCACAAAGCGCTCGGCCTTGGAGATAACAAATATCGTTTCCATGACCACTCAAAACTCGCCCATTATGCCAATGCCGCAACCGATATTGAGTTCGAAATGCCTTTCGGATTCAGGGAAGTGGAAGGTATTCATTCCCGTACCGATTTTGATCTGAACAGCCATGAAAAATACTCCGGCAAAAAAATCAAATATTTCGACCCCGACCTGAATCAGTCATATACTCCTTATGTTATAGAAACCTCCATTGGCGTCGATCGCATGTTTCTGAGCATTATTGCCGGTGCATACACGGAGGAGCCTCTTGAAGGCGGTGATATGCGTACCGTACTGAAAATTCCTCCCGTGCTTGCGCCTGTGAAAATAGCCGTCCTGCCTTTGGTAAGGAAGGATGAACTTCCGGAAAGGGCGCTTAAAATAATGGATGAACTGAAATTCAACTGCTACTGCCGGTACGACGACAAGGACTCCATCGGAAAACGTTATCGCCGTCAGGACGCCGTCGGTACGCCCTACTGCATCACCGTCGACTACGATACACTCAAGGACGATACCGTAACAATCCGTCACCGAGATACTATGGAACAGGAACGTGTCCCTATCTCCGCCCTTGAGGATATTGTCGAGGATAAATTGAATATTAAAAACATATTAAAAGCCATAAAAGCCTGATGAAAAAACACGCAATACAGGGTATATCTACTCTGGAAAAAATCAAACAGGGTCGCGAAAGGACTAATATCCTCCGAAAATACGAACAGATATCAATAGCTTTCCTTGTCGAACGTATGCCTCTGTGGGTGACCTCCGACATGTTAACCGCTTTCGGGCTGTTCGGCTCGGTCGTCACTTTTTTGGGGTTTGTCTTTGCGCGGTTCTACAACAGATACTTACTTCTTATAAGTATTGCAGGATTTGTAATAAACTGGTTTGGAGATTCTCTCGACGGCAGGCTTGCATACTATCGCAACAAGCCGCGCAAGTGGTACGGTTTTTCGCTTGATTTCTGTGTTGATTGGATTACCGCTATTCTGATAGGGCTTGGATACATGTTATACGACAACAACAAGTGGGAGCTGTTCGGGTTCTTTTTCACCGTTTTTTACGGACTGGAAATGATGATTGCTTTGCTGCGCTACAAGATCGTGAATGTTTATTCCATTGATTCCGGCATATTGGGCCCTACCGAAGTGCGTATTGTTCTGGCGTTGATTCTGATTCTCGAAACGGTCGTGCCCGGTTCGTTGATTTTCTCGGTGGTAGGCAGTTGCCTGTTTTTGATGGTGACGAGTGTCCTGGACTTTATAAAACTGTTGAAAGTAGCCGATGAAAAGGACAAGGAAGAGTGTGCGGCGAAGAATCAGGCGAACATTACAACTGCGGCCTCTTCCATTTGACCGGCAACGGGGGGATGATGTTTTGACAGGCGAATTTTGACGGATTTGATTTCTGGGAATTGTTCCTTGATTGCTCGGATGATCCTTCCCGCGACATGTTCTAAGAGGTTTGACGGTATCTCCATCTCATGTTTAACTATTTCAAAGATAGCGGCGTAGTTGATTGCGTCGGTCAGGCGGTCTGATTCTGAAGCGGTGTTGAGGTTTGAGTAGATTCTAAGGCTGACGGTAAATTTATTTCCTGTTTTTCGTTCTTGTGGGAAGACGCCGTGAAAGGCGTGAAAGGTCATGTTGTTCAGTTCTATGTAATCCATAAGGTA
>JAIRMF010000072.1 GCA_031258895.1 Dysgonamonadaceae bacterium
GCGCCCACAGCAGATAGGGACCGACCTGTCTCACGACGGTCTGAACCCAGCTCACGTACCACTTTAATTGGCGAACAGCCAAACCCTTGGGAGCTCCTCCACCCCCAGGATGTGATGAGCCGACATCGAGGTGCCAAACCGCTCCGCCGCTATGGACGCTCGGGAGCGATAAGCCTGTTATCCCCGGAGTACCTTTTATCTGATGAGCGATAGCCCTTCCATTCGGGACTACCGGATCACTATGTCCTACTTTCGTATCTGCTCGACTTATGAGTCTCGCAGTCAAGCACCCTTCTACCATTATGCTCAACGCCTGATTGCCAAACAGGCTGAGGGTACCTTTGAACTCCTCCGTTACTCTTTCGGAGGAGACCGCCCCAGTCAAACTGCCCAACTGACAATGTCCACCGCCCGGATTCACGGGAATCAGTGTTAGAACTAAAGTATCATCAGGGTGGTATTTCAAGGTAGGCTCCATCGACGCTAGCGCGCCTACTTCAACGCCTCCCACCTATCCTACACAAATGAGACCACAGCCCAATATCAGCATACAGTAAAGGTTCACGGGGTCTTTCCGTCTTACTGCGGGTACGTGGCATCTTCACCACGACTACAATTTCACCGGGTTACTAGTTGAGACAGTGTATCAGTCATTACGCCTTTCATGCAGGTCGGAACTTACCCGACAAGGAACTTCGCTACCTTAGGACTCTCAAGGTTAGAGCCGCCGTTTACCGGAGCTTCGGTCGAGAGCTTTTCTTGCGATAACCCCCTTCCTTAACTTACCGGCACCGGGCAGGCGTCAGACCGTATACATCCACTTACGTGTTAGCACGGTCCTGTGTTTTTGATAAACAGTTGCTGATACCGATTTACTGTGACCTTCAAAAGCTTTAACACCCTCGAAGGTATCCCTTATTGCGAACGTACGGGATCATTTTGCAGAGTTCCTTAACTAGTATTCTCCCGAGCGCCTTAGTATTCTCTACCCACCTACCTGTGTCAGTTTTAGTACGGTTATCACTGTTTCAACCCTTAGAAGTTTTTCTTGGACGTTTTTCAGATGGCCTTCGCAACAAGACATCAGACCCGCGTTCGGTTTTGATACAAGTCTTTTATTCCTTGCAAACCTTACGAAGGTACCACCATTTCTATTCGGTGACCCACCTTCCAAACGCCGTCACTCCATCAGTCCGCAATGATAGCATAGGAATGTTGACCTATTCTCCATCGTCTACGCCTTTCGGCCTGGACTAAGGTACCGGCTGACCCTGGGCGGAATTACCTTCCCCAGGAAACCTTAGGTTTTCGGCGAACAGGATTTTCACCTGTTTTATCGTTACTCATTCCGACATAATCACCTGTACAGACCTGGACCGCTCCTTTCGGTACGGCATGTATCTTCTGTACAGCGCTCTTCTACCAATTGACAAATAAATTGTCAAGTCCGCAGCTTCGGTATAGACCTTACTCCCGTTCATTATCGGCGCTTAAATGCTCGACCAGTAAGCTGTTACGCACTTTTTAAATGATGGCTGCTTCTAAGCCAACATCCTGGCTGTCTCGGCATTCAAACTTCCTTAGTGACTGAGGTCTATTTAGGGACCTTAGCTGGCGATCTGGGTTGTTTCCCTCTCGTCCGCGAAGCTTATCCCTCGCGGACTGACTCCTGAGATAGTTCAAACGGTATTCGGAGTTTGGTTAGGAACCGTACGCTTGGGAGCGCCGGTATCCAATTCAGTATCTCTACCCCCGTCTGATAGTTAAACTCAAGGCTAGCCCTAAAGCTATTTCGAAGAGAACGAGCTATCTCCCAGTTTGATTAGACTTTCACTCCTCCCCACAAGTCATCCCCTCGGTTTTCAACCCAAGTGGGTTCGGTCCTCCACGCGGTTTAACCCGCGCTTCAACCTGCTCATGGGTAGATCACTGGGGTTCGCGTCTGGCACAAACAACAAATTCGCCCTATTCAGACTTGGTTTCCCTATGGCTTCGGTCCGAAAGACCTTAACCGGGCTGTTTACGCCAACTCGCCGGATCATTATGCAAAAGGCACGCCGTCACACGGATATAAAATCACATTGCTCCGACCGCTTGTAGGCACATGGTTTCAGATTCTATAGACACTCCCTTTGTAAGGGTTCTTTTCATCTTTCGATCGCTCTACTGGTTCACTATCGGTTATCAGAGAGTATTTAGCCTTGCGGAATGGTCTCCGCGGATTCAGTCAGGGTTTCACGTGACCCGACCTACTCAGGTATCTCTCGGGAGGCTGTACAAATTTCGTGTACGGGACTGTCACCCTCTGTGGTACGGCTTTCCAACCGTTTCTACTATTCGACAACTTTTTGACTCCCATGCGAGAGACCCTACAACCCCAAAAGGAAAATCCTTCTGGTTTGGGCTGTTCCGCTTTCGCTCGCCGCTACTTACGGAATCGATTTTTCTTTCTTTTCCAACAGGTACTTAGATGTTTCAGTTCCCTGTGTTGCTTGTATCGACCTATGAATTTAGTCGATACCGGTTCGGGAATTCCGGGATCAAAGTTTGTTTGACAACTCCCCCGGACATATCGCAGTCTTCAACGCCCTTCAAAATCTTCTGATACCAAGACATCCCCCATGCGCCCTACTCTAGCTTGATCACAAATATCCGATACTCCATCATTTCAACCAACAACAACTTCTTGTTCATTGATAATAACCAATAAACACTTAATATTGCCGATTTTTTAGGAAATCATTTATTTGCGGCTAGTTGTCGTTGTTGCATTACAACGACAGTAACGACATATATTTAATCTACCTAACTAAGCGCTCTATAAGAAATTTTCTGTTAGCATAGAATCACTTAAAATGATTCGCTAACGAACTCTTTATAGTGCAGATGCCACTCTTGCTTCACCTAATTGTCAAAGATCATTTTGTTGTTCCAAAGGCTTTAGGCACTTCTTCACAAACATGAGTCATAATTCTAAATGCGTTTTTTATTCTGTCAACGGGGTAATTCAGAAAAATTTTTTCTTTTTTTTCCGACAACACAATAACACCCGCAAATCAATCATGAATGGAAAAGTATATCCACTTCCAAAAAACTGTCAAAGGGGGGATAGAAAAAAAATTTTTGAAAAAATGAAAATCACCCCATTTCCATACCGTTTTGCATGTTTCAGCAACAGAGATGTCGGACATTTTCAAAATGTCAAAATAACATATGTTCTTATTTCGTCTATATTTATAGAAAAACTGATAGTATTCAAAAAAAGGTGTGAAAAAAACCGAAAATATTTTTAGCGTTCACGGATTAGTGTTAATTTAAGGAAGCAAAAGTCGCCCGTGCAACGTGATAGGCGATGTTTCGCCTGAAATTTTTTGATTAATTTTGATTAATTTTGATTAATAGCATCGGCGATAGCCGACTTGACCCAGTGTTCGGACGGCAATGGGTGTTGCCTGCTGTTTTTCGTTCCCATTTTTTGCCGTTCACAGGGGCAAATCGGCTATCGCTGACCGATGTGTCGGCGGAAACATCGGCTACCTCTTGATTTTTGACATAAGTAATTATCTCTCCAAATTCCGAATAATCAGGAATCTATTTTCTTACAGCGACAACACATATTCGATAAGATCATCGAGTTGTTCTTCGGTCAACGATTCAAGATTGCCTTCCATGTTGCCGTGTTTTCCTTTTTTGAACAGATCTTTCATATTGATGTAACGTCCATCGTGTAAATACGGAGCCGTCCGCCACGTTTCGACAAGGGTTGGCGTGTCAAAACTGTCTTTGCGGTCATAATAACATTTCGTATTCACATTGTGTAACTTTTGATCGGTGAATAACGGAGCCGGATGACATTGAACGCAACCGATTTTTGTATCTTCAAAAATCTTTTTCCCGCGTTCCGCCCGTTCACTCAGTTTGCCGTCAACAAGATAAGGACTCGGAACCGGTTGCATCGCACGAATGTAGGCGTCAATGTCCTGACATTTGGTTTCGTCCGGCATGGAAAAAAGAATCATTCGAAATTTGTTTCGTATGCAAAGAGCAGAAGTTTCATCAATTCCCTCCCACATTACCGGAGGAGATTGTTCACTCCAAAGTAAACTTTTAACATTTTTCGGATTACCCAATCCATCTCTCAAAAGATCCCAATTAAAACCATTCATTCGACCATCAGGATGGCAAGTTGCACAACTTTGCCAATGTTGAAACGAAAGCGTTGCGTCGTGCCAATAAATTTCGCCAAGACGTTCTTGACTCCAATTCGGTTTGGCACCAAGGGCAATTTCTGTTCTTTTAAGATTGAGGTAAGACCTTCTGGAATTTTTGGCTTGTTTCGCAATTGGGATTATTTCCGTTTCTTCAGGATTATCAAAAACCGTTAAATCAACCTTTTGAATGGTGTCACTGTAATACATTCCAACATAAATATTATCACCAACCGCAACAACTGATCGTGCGCCTTTGCCGTCAAGCCGGACATGCTTTTTCATTCCGACAAGAAACGCCAAATCATTCGGTACATCGCCGGCTATTTTACGTCTGACGGTACGGTCATTTATTGTTTCAACTTTTTCCTGCGACCATAACAGCAATTTTTTGTGCATCGATTCGGCATCGACAATAATTAATTCACTTATTCCGGCGGCAACGATAAAAATTTGTTTCCCGTCGGCGGACGTGGTTATTCCCCACGGATTCGCCGCACCAAGATCAATATCGTCAATTAAAACCGTGTTGACAAAACCGGAACGTTTATTATCCAGTTGCGTTGTATCAATAATACTAATTGCATTGGTGTTCATCCAACCGCGTTCTAATTGAGTTGTCGGCATCATATACCGTGCCAGAATTTCCGTTAGATAAACATATCGTCCGTCCGGTGAAATACAAATTCCGCGAAGACTACCGCTGCCGTTTGGAAGCCGAATATTTTTCGTTGTTCCTGTTGCAATATCAATCGCGGTAATTTCAGACGCCACATCAATCATTGCATCCGGTTCCTCCGGTATATTGGAAACATTATTCGGCAAAGCGTTAATAACATAGACCGTTTTACTGTCTTTTGTAACAACTGCGCCGCGCGGTTCACGAATCACTTGAATACGGCGAATCAATTTTAATTCCGGCAAATCATATTCGCTAACATCATTATTAAAACGATTACAAACAAAAATCTTTTTACCGTCCGGCGTAACAACGGGACTCATCGGCGTATGACCGGCGGCAACTTCATTGACAATTTTACCGGTTGCCAAGTCAACCGCCTGAACCAATCCGCGATAACCGCCTGATGTAACGTAAAGTGTTTTTTCGTCCGGACTCAAAACAATTCCGGTTGGTTCTTTTCCGACAGCGATTGTTTGAACTATTTTATTTTCCAACGTGTTCAACACCGCAATTTCATGAGCGTTGAAAAGGGCAACGTAAATTTTTGAACCGTCCTTTGTTGCCGCCAAATCAAGAGGACTTTTATAATTGTCCGCCGCCGAAACAGTATGATTTGAAATCACCGTTACGGCAATACCGGACAAAAAAATCGCAACAAACAAAATAAAAAATTTGTTAGTCATCACTACTCCTTTTGCCTAAACACAAATTTAAACACACGAGACACAACGGTTACACAAAGAACAGGAGGAATCGTATCAAAAACACGAACCGAATTTTAAAGTAGAACAAGTATATTTATCTGTCTGCGGTTGTTTCCCAAAAATTCCGAAACAATCAGATCAGTTTTTTTTTGTCATTATTCCGTAGATTCTACTGAATAGATATTTTTGTAATATATCAGTGGAATCTTTGTAACTGCCTCAACTTTCCCCATTTTCAGCGTCCTTTTGCGTATTCTGCGTTAAATTTTCAGTGTTCAATTTAAACGCAGAATACGCAGAATATCGCAAAACACGCAGAAGAAAGGGAAAAACAAATGAATTGAATTGGTACTAACGTTTCATGTTAAAAAAATCCGCTGATAGATTATCAGGTTTT
>JAIRMF010000061.1 GCA_031258895.1 Dysgonamonadaceae bacterium
GTTTCGGAAAATTTTTCCCAACAAATTAAATCTGCTAACTGTATTCGAAAAATCTATCCTGACGACGGCAAATCATTTGAATAACTCGGGTAAGATGCAGTGAATTCGGCAAGTCTCCCAAACAGTTTGGATAAAATTCCGAGCACTCGGCAAATCTTCCGAATAACTCGGGTAATATGCCGTGAACGCGGCAAGTTTTCCGAATAACTCGGGGAAGACGCCGTGAACGCGGCAAGTCATTCGAATAACTCGGGAGAAATGCCGTGTACGCGGCAAGTCATTTGAAACAATCGGGAAAAATTCCGTGAATACGGCAAATCTCCCGAACAGTTCAAATAAAATTCCGAAATCAGGGCAATATACTTGCATAATACAATAATTATGCTGCAATACGGATTATGTTGCACGGATAATCGAAATATTTGCATTTTATAACGCCGGATAACAGCAAATATCTTGCGATTGCAATATGTTATGGCTTTGTTCAAGAAATATTTTGTATATTTGCAGTCTAAAAGTAAAAATCTCCGAATATTATTTGAAAACAAAATGGGGTACTTTTTTGTTATAATAATAGTTGTGTAAATAAATTTTTAAAAATCGTCTTAAACGTTTCGGCGTTTTGTATGTCAAAGGAAAAGAAAAGAAACAAGTTATATTTGTATTAAAAAATAAACATATGAAAACAAAACAGATTTTTTTATTCGTACTGTCTATGTTAATGACTTCCTGCGTGATAAGTCGCAGCGTCGATACGTATGTCGGCCCTGAAGTCTACCAGTCAATCCCTCTTGCCCCGGACATTGTTCTTGTCGCGGAAACTCCGGCTTTCAAATCCCCCGGAACGAATTTTATATGGATTGACGGATACTGGAGCTGGGATAATCGTTATCGTGAATACGTATGGGTGCAGGGACGCTGGGAGCAGGTCCCTTACCACGGAGCATTCTGGATTCCGGGCTATTGGGATTACAACAACCACGGATACAGGTGGATAGACGCCTGCTGGGTGGCAAGAGACCACCATATATCGTACGGATATTATCCCGGGCGTTATGATTACTACGGACGTCCTGTCTATTACCACCGTCCGGGCGCAGGATTCGAATCAGGCTTCGCCTACGGATATGACCACCGCCAAAGCTCACGCAGTAAAGGATATTCGAGTTCGAGAAATTTTAACGACGCGCCAATCGAAAAAAGAAGGCAGGAGACAAGAGAATTTTACCGAACATCGCAAACGTCACGCCGTGACGCCGCCACCAACCGCACCTCCCAGAGCGACATAAGAATACGCGAGGGAAATTCTTCGCGATCTTCGGCAACATCGCCATCAGGCACATCGCGTTCATCGTCCCCTTCAGCCACATCGCCTTCAGCCACATCGCGTTCGTCGTCCCCTTCAGCCACACCACCATCAGCCACATCGCGTTCATCGTCCCCTCCGGCCACACCGCCATCAGCCACATCGCGTTCGTCGTCCCCTCCGGCAACAAATACCACAGTACGGAAAACGGTCAGAAACATTCGCAGCAACAGCAATACACGCAGCGAAAGCAACGCAAATAACAGTTCTTCTGAATCGAGAGGTTCGAGCGACGCATCTTCCGGTGCGCAGCAGAGAGGAGGGAAGCGATAGTTACAGTCCGGTCTTGAGCATTGTCCTGGCAAGTTCTATCATCGTGTCCTTGTCGGCGGCAAGATCACTGTCCCTGAGTTCCGCGTGAATATCGGGGTCGATCCCGAATTCAATATGCCGCATGTCCGCATCAAGCATGGGACACGCCGAAAACCGGACAGACCAGCCGTTAGGTAGTTCCGAACTGAACGGCAGACCGCTACCGCCTCCGGTACGATCGCCAAGAATCGTAACCTTGGGACAGTAACGCATAGAGTTCACAAAGTCGTTCGTTGCGCTGTAACAACTCCTGTTGGTAAGCACGATAACCTACTTGGGATAAAATTGTGCTGCCGGCTCTGCGTGACGCGGGTACGGATCCGAGAAATCGTTGCGGCCCTTGCCGGTTTTGTGGTATATATAGCCGACAAGCGTCCTGCCGGTAACAAATCGAGATACTAATGTCTCGACATTCGACAAGTAACCGCCGCCATTGTTGCGTACGTCAAGAATAATCCCCTCGCAATCGCGCATCCCGTTCAGAATGTGATCCAAACCCTGCTCACTTAACGCAGAAGAAAAATTGCCATAGTAAATATACCCTACATTGTCGCCGAAAATCCTGTAACTTATGCCCCCGGAAATGGAATAATCGGTCTGTAAATACTTGCTCACTAAATCCGCATCGAAATTTGCGGGATAATCCTCGTACCACTTCCAATAACGCCCCACATTGAACGGCGAGGTAAGATTCACATGCCCATCCCTCAACTCTTGCAGCATAGTGTCCAACGTGTTAAACAACTCCTCCGCATTCATCGTATCGTTGATCTTTGCGGAATATTCGGTGTGGATACTGTCCCAGTCAATTCCCTTATAATCGAAAAAACAGTAGTGCTCGTCTAATATCTTCCACAACGCTTCGAAATTGCCCCGAGGATCGTCCGGATATTCCTCAATCTTAATACATGAAACGTGAGATATGAGGCAAAAAAGAATAAACAGATGTAATTTACTCAAATACATGGCGATACTGGTTAAGCTTCTTACCCGGCGCTACGAAAAAATTTCTGGAAACGCCCAAGTAAAAATCGTTGGAACGTAATTTGGTTTCAAGATTACTAATTCGCGTCTGATAAAACGAATCTGTATATCCAACCCGAAAAGTAGTATTGCCGGAAGGAATCTCAATCGTAAATATATTTTTGAAAAATAAATAATTGTGGAAAGATGAGAGATGCAGAAGATTGTTACGATTTCCTAACCCGATCTCGTAATACGACTGTCCGAATTCCGGAGAATACATGACGCCAACAGACGGGAAACTTAATTGCCATGAAAATCTGACTGGAAATGAACTGACCGGTAAGGCATAACTCGCGATAGAAGACAGATTAATACCTGTATGAAATTTACCGGTAGCAGGATTGTTGCCGTTCCTGCTGTTTAGTATGAAGCCCAACATGCAATCAATCTGCGCTCCAAGATATAACCGTAGTCCACAGGTGGTTCTCAGCTTGTAAAATAGCCCGTAATCATATTGAAATGTGCCGACACGATAAACGGCAGTACCCGTAGGATTAGCGGTTTGCAGGTAAGCGACATCGAAAAAATGTTGAGAAACTAACTTTAATTTGCTCTCGTCACGGGAAAATATTTTCATACGTTCCGAGATAAACCCGAATTTCATGCCGTCGTATTGCAATGGAGAAAAGTAGGAGTCATATACACTCGATGCTCCGATCGCAAGCATCGTAGATTCATAAGTCAGATTAATAGGACCTTCTTGAGAAAAAACATGCAGTTTTAATAGAAAGAAAAGGATGCATATATCTATTACTTTTTTTCTCATCGGTAAAAGATATTCTCTATTTTTCAATTAGCTTGGCCAAAACATCTTTCCCTGCAATAGTGATCCAACCGAATAGTAACCCGATGAAGCCGTAAATCAATTCAACAGTTGCAGCTGTTCCGATTCCTGCATCCGGCACATAATTCATGATGCCAAAATAACAGCCGGAGGCAACAAACATGGCGGGAATAAGGTTTATCCATGGCAATTTTTCAAGATAAAGCACGAGAAAAACCACAATAAACACCGCTATGGGCACACAAAAAAATGTGGTAAGTCCTGCAAAAGCGTTAGCGATTAGGATAATACCTATTGAAAATCCTATACCTATAACATAGCCGAGCGTTGCGCGGATACCATCTTTCAGCGTACAGCCCGAAAAGAAATAGACTGCCCATGACACGAATGCAATGTATGTGAATCCATTTTCACTACCGATAGGCATGTGAGATTTAAGTATCTGATCGATACAAACGATGGTAAATGCGAGCAAAGCAGTCCATGCGGAACCGACGGCGAAAGTTAGCTTCTTCATAATTCAATTGAATTGTTAAAGTTAAAGATTCCTTTTAGCCTTTTCCAATCCGTAGCCTTTTCGCCTGTCTTCAAGTTTTAGGAAATAGGCGACAAAAATCGCCAGTACTCCGAAGAAGGCAAAAATCAACATGGGCAAAGTATAGTCGTAAGTCGCGGCGCCTTTGTCGTCGAATCCGGTGACACACCATTTCTTCAACACCCAACCGATAAGGTAAGGCACTCCCGCAAGTCCGATATTTTGCACCCAGAAAATAAGGGCATAAGCTGTGCCGAGTTGTTTTTCGGGAATAATTTTTGGAACGGAAGGCCACATTGCCGAAGGGACAAGTGAGAATGCTATTCCGAGCAAAATAACAACAAAGATTGCAAACCAAATATAATTCAGATAAGGCATGGCAAAGAGCAGATGCACAACCACGAGCAACAATGAGCCGATGAGCATTAATGTTGCTCCGTGCCCTTTTTTGTCATATATCCAACCGAAGAACGGAGTCATAAGCATGTTGCCGAGAGGCAGCAAACTCGGTATAAGTCCGGCAAATTCCTTATCCACGCCATATTTATTTACCATCAGCGATGCGGCGAATTTCATGAATGGGAACACGGCGGAGTAGAAGAGGACACACAGAATTGCGACTAACCAGAAGCCTTTATTAGCAAACACTACTCCTACGTCGCGCAATTTGAATTCTTCTTCATCTGTTTTTGTCTCAGATGCGGCTATTTCGCGGTCAAGTTTTTTATCCATCACGCAATAGACTAAGAAAATCAACAGGCCGATTGTCAACATTGCGAGAGAAACCAGCAACGGTGAGGACATTGAGAACTCACGGGCGATAAAAGGACTGAGAGCCATGGCGAATGCGGTTCCCAATCTTGCTATGGCGACTTGAATTCCCATCGCGAGGGCAAGTTCTCGTGTTTTCCCGAACCATTTCACGATAATTTTTGAGACCGTGATGCCGGTTATTTCAATGCCCATTGCGAATACTGCAAATCCACCGCAGGCGACTAGGATTTGTGTTCGGATTCCCAGGATGGTTCCTGCATCGGGGGAGATGTATTGGATGGCATAATACTTGATCGCACACCCCACTAACATGAGTGCTGCCGACATTGTACCGGTGAAACGGACTCCCATCTTGTCGAGTATAATTCCTCCGAAGAACAGCATCAGCAGGATCACGTTCAACCATCCGTAGGCGCTGTTGAAGAGCCCGAATTCGTCACTCGACCACAGGAACGGTTTTTCTCCCAGCATGTCCATCAGGGGTGACATTGCGTCGTTGAGGAAGTACCCCCACATCATTGTGAACGACACAATTACCAGCGCTATCCAGCGCATCTTTTTGTTATTTCTTAGAGCCATAATAAAAAGTATTTAATTTATTTTGTTTGTGTTCTGAGGTCTGTAATTTTCTCCGGATGCAAAAGTATGGATTTTTATTTATAAAAACAAATTTGCAGGGATATAAAACCGGCGATAAGATGCTTCGGCGACCATTCCCGTTGTTACGGAAACCATTTCCGTTGTTACGGAAACTATTTCCGTTGTTACGGAAACTATTTCCGTTGTTACGGAAACCATTCCCGTTATTACGGAAACTATTTCCGTTGTTACGGAAACCATTTCCGTTGTTACGGAAACCATTTCCGTTATTACGGAAACCATTTCCGTTGTTACGGCAAACCATGAACTTAGAGAAACGGGAAAATTCTAAGAGTTATTTTCCGTTATGAGATATTCCGCTATCTGCACCGCATTTAGCGCCGCACCTTTCCTTATCTGATCGCCGACACACCAAAAAGACAGACCGTTGGGATTGGAGATGTCCTTTCTGATCCTGCCGACATAGACCGGATCGGTCGATGCAACGAAAAGCGGCATCGGGTATTGTTTTTCCGAAGGCTTATCCTGAACGGTTACGCCTTTGGCTTTGGAAAACGCCGCAACAGCCTCCTCTACCGAAATGGGACGGACGGTCTCAATCCAAATAACTTCAGAATGGGCACGAAGTGTGGGAACGCGTACACAAGTTGCACTGACGTCTACGTTTGAATGCATTATTTTTCGCGTTTCGTGGTGCATCTTCATCTCTTCTTTCGTGTAGCCATTGTCGAGGAAGACGTCTATATGGGGTATAACATTGAATGCTAACTGATGTGCAAATCTCTCTGTCGTCGGCTTTTCTCCTGACGCAATCTGTTCGTGCTGGCCGATCAGCTCTGCCATTGCGGCCGCACCGGCTCCCGATGCAGACTGATATGTCGCCACATGGATACGGCGGATAGGCGAAATATCGTTCAGAGGTTTCAGAGCCACTACCATCTGAATGGTAGAGCAGTTTGGGTTGGCGATTATCCTTTTGGGGCGAACCGATGCGTCTTCGGGATTGACTTCCGGAACGACCAGCGGGACGTCGCTATCCATACGGAATGCGCTGGAATTGTCGATCATTATCGCGCCGTGTTTTGTTATCGTTTCGGCGTATTCTCTTGATATGCTTGCGCCGGCCGAAGTGAAGGCAATATCAATGTTAATGAAATCGTCGTTATGCCGCAATTCTTTAACCGCGTATGATTTGTCTTTGAAGTTGTACGTCTTTCCGGCGCTGCGCGACGAACCGAACAGTTTCAATTCGTCAATCGGGAAATTTCTTTCTGCTAAAATCTTCAGGAATTCCTGCCCTACGGCCCCACTTGCACCAACAATTGCTATGTTCATCTTTTTATGGAAAAATGTTCGCTTAAAAAATTATTGTAACTTTGTAGTCTAAAACCCGAAACTCATCGAGGGGTTGCAAAATTACTCTTTTTTTAATTCAATTGCCTAAAAAACATGAAGAAAATTCTTTTCTATATTGCTTGTTTATTCCCTGTCAATTTGTTTTCACAGTTTTCGGACGGTTTCGACGACGGCATATTTCATGGCAGCCAGACGCAGGGTCGCGATGTTGAATGGATCGGTGATACCGACTTATTCACTGTCGATGAATCCTTGCAATTGCGACTGAACGCGACTGAGTCCGGCAAGGCTCAACTTAAGACTGCTTTGACTGTTTCGGAAAATGCCTTTTGGGAATGTCGTATCAAACTCGATTTCAACCCTACGAGTCAAAATTATGCCGGTATTTATCTTGTCAGCGACGCCGAAGACTTGACTTCTTCGGAACTGAACGGACTCTCTGTTCGTGTCGGGTACACTGGTAAAAACGTTTGTCTTGTACGACATTCGGCGGGGCAGGCCGGCCGGATTTTGATTGAAGGGGAAAAGGACAGGGTGGGGAACTCTTCCAATTCTCTGTATGTTAAAGCGACGGTTGACAGGCAGGGCGTTTTCAATCTGTATTCGAAGAGGGAAGACGAGAGCGATTATTTTAAGGAGGGAAGTTGCATATTGGAGGGGACGTTTACCGGTCGGTATTTTGGTTTGTTGTGCACTTTTACCAAGACTCGCGGCAGTCATTTTTTCTTTGATGATTTTACTGTACGTGAGTTGCGCGACGATGAGCAGGGTGAAGGTGGCGGTAGCGCGGGGTCTATTCCTGAGGAGGGGGATGTTTTTGTAAGCGAGATAATGTTCAATCCTCCTTCCGGCGGCGGCGAGTGGATTGAGGTTTATAATGATTCGGAGAAGGATATTGACTTGAGGTTTTTGAGCGTTGCGACGAGGAAATCTTCCGATGGGTCGTTGAACAAGGTTTATCCTGTTTCGTCTGCTTCTGTTTTGTTTAGGCCGGCGCAATATCTTGTCATCACTGAGGGCCGTGAGGGAGTTTGTTCGTTTTTTGATTGTGCGGACAACGCTTTGTTTGCCGAACTTGATGTTTTTCCGGCTTTGCACAATGAATCCGGCACTGTTGTTTTGCTTTGCGGCCGGACGGGAGATATTCTTGACGAGGTACCTTACAGTGTGAAGTGGCATTCCGAGGGCATCAGTAATCCCAAGGGTGTTTCCCTTGAGCGTTCGGCTTTTGACGGCCCTTCGGACGACCCGTCTAACTGGTATTCCGCTTCTTCCGACAGTGGTTTTGCCACTCCCGGCCGTGAGAATTCGGCTCGATCGGGGGGCAATGCCATAGAGGAAGTTTCGATAGAGTATCCCAATTTTGAGACTGACGATTACCGGATTTGTTACCGGTTTGACAGGCCCGGGTTACGTTGTCGTTCTCAGTTGTTTGATTCTTCCGGGCGTCTTCTTTTTGTTATTGCCGACAATCTGTTGCTTGGGTCTGAAGGTTGTTTGAGGTGGAGGGGTGATTCTGTTTTGTCGTCCGGTATTTTCGTTATTTATCTGGAGGTTTATGATACGGGCGGGTATATTCGGCGATTTAAGAGGCCGGTTGTTTTGAGATAAGATTTCGCTATTTATTTTGTTGTTAAGAAAACAATACTTACCTTTGCATTTGTTATGACGAGAGCAGCTACACATACCAGCATAAAATTCCTGCCGAATACGTCGAAATATTTGCTTAAATATTTGGTGGCGTCGGATAATTTATTAACACACACACACACACACACACACACACACACACACACACACACACACACACACACACACACACACACAATATAAACCTTTTAAAGCCGCGTGCGTGCACGTACGCGCGAGCGGCGGCATTTTTTTACCCTGGAACCTTGAACTGCGTTCTGCGGCTTTTCAGCGCGCAGTACGCGACGTACATAACAAAGTACGCGACGTACATAACAAAGTACACGACGTACGTAATAAAGTACACGACGTACGTAATAAAGTACACGACGTACGTAATAAAGTACACGACGTACGTAATAAAGTACGCGACGTACGTAACAAAGTACATGACGTACATAACAAAGTACGCGACGTACGTAACAAAGTACACGACGTACATAACAAAGTATACGACGTACGCAACAAAGTACATGACGTTGCATATATACTTAAATTTATTATATATGAGTCGGTTATGTGTGCCGACATACAAATAACCACACGAGAGTTAAGGATGAGGTGTGCATCGCACGCCGAGTCAAGTATTAATTTTAATGTCATTTCTTATGTCTGGAAAAAGTTTTATTCCGGAATCAGAGAAAGGATTTAAGCAGTGGGGCGACAACTTCATGGAAAAGTTGAGCGC
>JAIRMF010000009.1 GCA_031258895.1 Dysgonamonadaceae bacterium
CGCTGTGGAAGTCTTCTTCAACGCCGTGGAAGTCTTCTTCAACGCTGTGGAAGTCTTCTTCAACGCTGCGGAAGTCTTCTTCAACGCCGTGGAAGTCTTCTTCAACGCTGCGGAAGTCTTCTTCGACGCTGCGGAAGTCTTCTTTAACGCCACCGAAGTCGCCCCTAACGCCGTTGAAGTCCTCACTGTCTCCATTGTTTAAAACCGTATCGGCGGGGTAGCCCCCGAAATTTTCCGGAGGGAATCCCCAGACTATTTTCGGGACGCCAAAATACGTTTTAATCAAGTGTTCCATCAGCTGAATTTTTTCGGTTTCTAAACGACTGCAAAATTACTGCGTATATTTTCGCTTGTCAATACCTAAAACTTGGTATTTTTTAGCGCAAATATCCCCATAAATTGCTACTAAAACCGAAAAATCAGCCCCGCGGAATAAAACACCCGAAAATTAAAGCCTGAAAAATGTGTCTAAGGAAAAAATATGACCGCGAAAAAAAGCACCGGCAAAATGAAGGAAAAAAAAGCGACTCACATCCCCTGCCGCTGCCTGTCAAAAAGCCGAACAGTCTCCACCGCCGCCTTCACGTCGTGAACCCGCAATATATGCGCACCCTTCGTCAAAGCCAGCATGTTGAGCGCCGTCGTCCCGTTCAGGCTGTCCTCCGTGCCGGTCCCCAAAACTTCCCTAATCATAGTCTTGCGGGAAAAACCAACCAAAACAGGTAATTCGAAAATCCCAAAATCCTCCAGCCGGCGCAACAACTCATAGTTCTGAGCAGTCGTCTTGCTAAACCCAAAGCCCGGATCAACCCATATATCGCTCACCCCCAACAAGCGTAACCGGTTTATACGCTCCGAAAAATACAGGAAAATCTCCCGCATCATGTCCCCATAACAGGTATATTGCATCATCGTCTGAGGAGACCCCAAACTGTGCATCGCAACGTACGGAACGCCCAGCCGAGCAACCGTCTCAAACATCCGAGAATCCAACCCCCCAGCCGAAATATCGTTCACAATCGCCACCCCAAACCGCTCAACCGCGTAACGTGCGACGTCGGAACGAAAAGTGTCCACCGAAACAACCGCCTCCGGAACCGCAGCAAAAAGAGCCTCCAAACCAAACTCCAAACGCCGTAACTCCTCCTCCTGCTCAACATAGTCGGCAAAAGGACGCGAAGAATACGCCCCGACGTCTATAATATCAACCCCCTCCTCAATCATCCGGCGAGCCGCAACAGCAATTTCCTCCGCATCCCGCTTCCTGCTCGCCCGATAAAAAGAATCAGGCGTGAAATTGATTATCCCCATCACCTTCGGCGAGGAAAAATCCATCAGTTCACCCTTAATATTTGCCGTCATTCCAAAAAAATTTTTCAACAGACACAAAAGTATTGCAAATGCCCGACTTTTCAAAAAAAACGGTAATTTTGTCCGACAGGCAAATAAACCACCCGCCTTAAAACAAATGACAACAGAAAATCTCCATCAACTGTTCACCCAACATCCCGCCGTCTCAACAGACAGCCGGACATGCGTCCCTGAATCCATCTTCTTCGCCCTCAAAGGAAATAATTTCGACGGAAACGATTACATAACGCAAGCCCTCTCCAACGGCGCGGCATATGCCGTCAGCGACCGTCCAAACCTGCCGCCGAACAAACAAATAATAAAAGTAGATAACGCCCTCGCCACCCTCCAAGAACTTGCAAGATACCATCGCCTCAAAATGAAAACCCCAATCATAGCAGTCACCGGTACAAACGGCAAAACAACGACAAAAGAACTGCTCGCCGCCGTCCTGTCCTCACAATACGAAACCGTGTACACCGAAGGAAACCTCAATAACCATATCGGCGTCCCCCTGACCCTGCTCAAACTTAAACCCGACAGCGACCTGGCAATAATAGAAATGGGCGCAAACCACACCGGCGAAATAGCCGCCCTCTGCCAAATAGCCAACCCCGATTACGGACTGATAACAAACATAGGAAAAGCCCACCTGGAAGGATTCGGTTCACCGGAAGGAGTAATAGAAGCAAAAACGGAACTCTACGAATACCTCCACGAAAGACGCAGAACGGTTTTTGCCAATGCGGACAACCCCGTATTAGAGCCGTTCCTCGCCGAACTGAACACAGTAAAATACGGAACCGACGAGAGATATTTCGTATGCGGCTCAATCCTGTCCTGTGCTCCATATCTAAGTTTAGAATGGAAAAAAAGTAACGAGCCGGAAAAACATACAATAAACACTCATTTAGTTGGGAAATATAATTTCGAAAACGTTCTCGCCGCGGTATGCGTAGCCATGTATTTCAAAGTAAACAGCAGAGATATATGCCGCACAATAGGTAACTACATCCCCAAAAACAACAGATCGCAAAGCCTCAAAACAGCCAAAAACAACATAGTCGTCGACGCATACAACGCCAACCCGGACAGCATGAAGGCCGCCCTCGACAACTTTATCGCATCGCCCGATTCCCCCAAAATGCTAATATTAGGAGATATGCGGGAACTTGGAGCATACAGCCAAAAAGAACACCAAACCCTGGTAAACACAATCCGCCAATACGACAACATAAAACAGGTCTTGTTGTCAGGCGGCGGTTTCAAAAATCTCGATGGTATCCCCCCCTCCTGGCGAATATTCCCCTCCATCGAAGACCTGCTTCATGCGCTCAAAACGGAAAAAGTCGAAGGTTACAACATTCTTCTGAAAGGTTCCAACGGCAACCAATTAGAAAAAACATTGGAATGGCTGTAAATACCGTTAGCCTCCATTAGCCTCCGTTTACAGGCCAAAAACCGAATTTAAGACGAAATCCGAAGGATTTTCCGTACCTTTGCACCTTCAATCATGGGTATGATGAAATGGTGCAGCCCCCTCTCAATTATAGTGTTTGCCTCCTGCGCAAGTATAGGTAATCCCAGCGGCGGCGATTACGACGTCACCCCGCCCGTCATGCTCAAAAGCTACCCGCAACCCGACGCCACTAACTACAAAAAACAAAAAATCAAACTGCTCTTCAATGAATATATCGCCATCGAAAAGCCGTCCGAAAAGGTGATCATCACCCCGCCCCAAAAAAAACAGCCAATCATCACCGCAATAGGTAAAAAAATCCAGGTAGAACTCAAAGATACGCTGCAGGAAAACACCACCTACACGTTCGATTTCACAAACAGTATCGTCGACAACAACGAGAGAAACCCGATGGAAAATTTCGCCTTCGCATTCTCCACAGGAAATGTAGTCGATACGATGATGGTCTCAGGTATACTGCTGGATGCGCAAAACTTAGAACCGGTACCAAACATCATGATCGGCCTCAACGACAACCTCTCCGACTCGGCCTTCCTAACGCTGCCCTTCCGCCGAACGTCAATGACCAACGAGGGAGGAATGTTCAAAATCCGAAACGTCTCCCCCGGCACATACCGCCTCTTCGCCCTGAAAGATGAAAACAAAAACTTCCTCTACGATCCCCCCTCGGAATATATCGCGTTCTTTGATTCGCTCGTCGTCCCCTCGTTCGAACCGGCCGTGAAACTTGATACAACGTTCGTCAATGGCGACAGTACCAAAGTCGATACCGTCCGCCAAATACATTACAACCGCTTCCTGCCCGACAACATAGTAATGCGACTGTTCGTTAAAAAATTCGATAACCAGTACCTCTCAAAACATGAACGCCCCCAGGATAACCAACTAATACTGCATTTTAATTCCAACAAAGGCCTGCCGCCCAAAATCACCTTCCTCGACGCAGACAGCACGGAAATTGCCGGCGATCCGTACGTACGTGAAATATCACCCTCGCAAACAGACATAACATACTGGCTGAAAGATACCCTGCTTACACATCAAGATACCCTGCTGCTGAAAACCGAATACCAAGCGACAGACACACTGTACCAACTTTCGCCCCTAACGGATACATTGCGTTTTGTTTACAAACACAAACCCGTAAAACCCAAAAAAGAAAAAACAACAGACAAAAGGAAAAAAGATAAGGCCGAAAAACCCGTCAAACCGGATTTCCTAAGCATCGAAACAACAGCCAGATCGACAATGGACGTCACCGATACCCTCAAAATCGTGTTTAGCGAACCGTTGTCCGATTTCGATCCGCAAACCGTTTCCTTCCAACAAAAGATCGACACCCTGTGGGAAGACCGGAAGTTGCCCGTTCTGTCCGATTCGCTCAATCCCCGTGCGTTCTTTGTGGATTACATATGGGATTACGGGGAAAAATACCGCCTAAAAATCGATTCCGGAGCCGTCATCAGTATCTACGGCAAATGGAACGACGCTTTAGTTCAGAGTTTCAAATACAAAAAAGAAGAAGAATACGCCCATTTCTACGTTACGCTTACCGGCTCAAACGGAGGCGGGTTCGGCGAACTCCTCGACCGCTCGGAAAAGGTCGTCCGTAAAGTCAATCTGGAAAACGGCGAACTCGCATTCGAAAATATCCTGCCGGGAACGTACTACCTGCGATACACCGAAGACACAAACGGCAACCGCGAATGGGATGCAGGTGATTATGCCGAACTTCGACAACCGGAAAAGGTCTACTACAATCCGCAAAAGTTTGAATTTAGAAAATATTTCACCCACAATCAGACATGGAACATCACAGAACTTACTTTCGATAAACAAAAACCCCTCGAAATAACGAAAAACAAGCCTGCGGAAAAGAAAAAGAAGACAGTTCGGAGCGGCGACGGCAGGAGCGGTACTGGTACAAATCCCGCTCGGTTTTCAAATTAATATTACAGACACAATTAACCGGATTTGAGAATGATAAAGTTGATAAAAAAAGTTCTTTTGCTGATGATGACAGGGGCGTTTCCGTTCACGGCGACGCCTCAGGAAAAGCCTTTCGAAGCCGGTGAGGAGCTCAACTACGTTATTCGATATAAATACGGACCGGTGATGCTGAAAGCCGGCACGGCGAAATTCAGCGTCAGAGATGTTTGTTACAACCGGAATCCGGCTCTGGAGGCCGTCATTACGGTCAAGACAAGTTCGTTTTTCGATGGGATATACAAAATGCGCGACACGCTGCAATCATATATAAACACACACTTTGAACCGATATATCACATCCGTCGACTGCACGAAAGTAAATCCCGTTATGATGAAGAAATGTTCTATCATGCCTACGGGGAGCATTATTCCGAGGTGCGCGTGATTCGTTCGAACGGGTCGGATGTTCGTTTCGACAAGGTATTGAACTGCAACAATCAGGGACTTGACATGCTGAGCGTCCTCATTTTTGCCCGCACCCTTAACTATCGGAAGATGGATAAAGGCCAGACTATCCGCATCACCAATTTTTTCGGCAAGAAAAAGATAAATATTTTTGCAAGGTTCATGGGAGAGGAAGAAGTTGAAAGCGCCGACGCAGATAAATACCAGGCATACAAATTAAACCTGGACGTTTCGGACAAGACTTTCGAGAAGTCAAAAAATGCAATGGAAATCTGGATTAGCGCCGACTCTAACCGTCTCCCCCTGAAGCTGAAGGCACAACTTAAAATCGGGGCGGCGGAAGCGCAACTTGTATCTTACGGAAATTTGAAACATTCTTTAAACTCAAAAAAAATACTGAAACTATGAAAATAATTAATGTCAATGAAGCTTATCGGTCGTGTTTTGCCGGTTCGGTGGCGACGATAGGATTTTTCGATGGCGTCCATTCGGGGCATCGTTTTCTGATTCAACAGCTGAAACAGATTGCCGCGGACAGGGGTTTGCTTGCCTCTGTGGTCACGTTTCCATTTCACCCCCAGTTAGTTTTGAATCCGCAGCTTAATCTTTCTTTGCTTACCTCTTGGGACGAGAAGATGCAACTTCTTTCGGATGCGGGGACGGAGGTTTGTTTTGTAACTCCGTTTACGATTGAGTTTTCCTGCATGGACGCGGAGAGTTTCATCAAGAATTTCCTGCATGAGAAACTTAACGTCCAACATTTGCTTATCGGTTACGATCATCGTTTCGGGCGCAATCGCGAGGCGGGTTTTGACGAATACCTGCAATACGGTACGGAATGTGGGATGGCAGTCAGTCGGGCTAAGGAGCTTGAGGGCGAGCACGTCAGTTCCACCATTATCCGCCGGCTGCTGCAAGCCGGTTGTGTGGAGGAAGCCAATGAGATGCTGTCATACAATTACGTTCTGGAAGGGGAGGTTATTGACGGCAACAAACTCGGCAGGACTATCGGTTTCCCGACCGCCAACCTGCGCATTCTTGACGGGGACAAGTTGATTCCCGGCACGGGCATTTATTTTACGAAGGTTCATCTTGGCGACGAGACTTTTTCGGGGATGGCGTATATCGGCTCCAGGCCGACTGTTTCCGACCGGGGCGAGCAGCGTGTTGAGGTGCATATTTTGGGCTTTGACCGTGAGATATACGGGGAGGTTTTGCGGGTTGAGTTTGTACGTTTTATTCGCGATGACCGTACGTTTGGCAGTTTGGAGGAGCTTAAGGTTCAGCTGGAGGATGACAGGAAACGTGTTTTGAATGAGACCTGTTAAACTTGACTTTCAGCCTGTAACGATTGAAGACCGTGACGTTTTGCAATCGTTTTTTTCCTGTGCGCCGTTCCGCAATTGTGATTTTTCGTTTGCCAACATTTTTTGCTGGAAGCATCTTTACAACACGACATTTGCGATAGAGGACGGTGTTCTTTACATTCGTTTTTGTGTTTCGGACGGTATTCCGGGTTATCTTTTTCCTCTCGGTGGCGATTTGGGGCGGGCGATTGACAGGATTGGCGCTGATGCGGACGTTCGGGGTGTTCCGTTGAGGCTTTATGCGGTTACCTGTGAGATGTTTGATTTGATACGGGCGATCTATCCTTCCCGCTTTGTGTATCAGTCTAACCGCGCATGGTTTGAGTACATTTATTTGTCGGAGGATCTTATTTCGCTTGTCGGCAAGAGGTTTCAGCCTAAGCGCAACTATATAAACCGTTTCACGAGGAATTACGAGTGGGAATATCTGCCTGTTACCCGTGAAATCATTCCTGATTGTTTAAAACTTTACGGTCGGTGGTATTTGGAGAACGGAGGCGGTGCGTCTAATGTGTCTCTTTTGGAGGAACGCAGGGCGACCGAGACGGCTTTTGAGAACTTTGAGCGTTTGGGTTTGACGGGCGGTGCGTTGCGGGTTGATGGGGAGGTTTTGGCGTATTCTTACGGTCAGCCTCTTGGCGGGGACACGTTTGGCGTACATGCGGAGAAGAGTTTGTCTGGGGTTGAGGGCGGATTTGCGATGATCAATCAGCAGTTTGCGGAGCGCAATTGCGGGTCTTACAGATATATTAACCGTGAGGAGGATCTTGGTCTTGCTTCGCTTCGCAAGTCGAAGTTGTCGTATATGCCGAGCATTTTACTTGAGAAGGGTATGGTCACGAGGGCGTGTTAGGTTATTTAGCTATGGATGATTTTAGGGTAGTTTTTGGTCGGAAGGTTTATAAGCCGGCGTTAAGGCAGATGTGGGAGCAGTGTTTTCTTGAGGACGATGATGATTTTCTCGATTTTTATTTTGGAGAGATGTTTCGTTGTCGGGGGACTTTGGTTGGTTTATCGGGCGGTATTCCCGTCACTTCGTTACAGATGTTTCCTTACCGGTTGCATACGCAGGTTGGGAGTTTTCCTGTTGTTTATCTTTGCGGTGTTATGACGCGCGAGGAGTTTCGTGGTCGCGGGTATTGCGGGGCGTTGTTACGTCGGTCGATAGAGGTGATACGTGGTCGTGGATTTGGGTATATTCTTTTGATTCCACAGGATATGGAATTATTTGATTTTTACGAAAAATTCGGGTTTATCGCTTGTGATGAGGGGAAATCGGAGGCTGTATTGGAGGTTGATTCTTTATCGAGGAGGATTTTGCCGGATTATTTGTTTAACGGCATTATTTTTGGGTGGCCCGGCATGATAATGCGGGTAGGCGAGGGTTTACCGGAAGTATTGTCGTTGCATGTTATTGTATCGGACGGTCGGCGGTAATTTTTGTATTTTTTTTGTGGACTAAAGAAATTTTATTTGGTGTTTTAAAAAATAACATTTACCTTTGTGGCTGTTATGACGAAAACATATCCACATAAGTACACGAAACTACTGCCGAATCATATTTCATGTTTGGCCGGTCGTTTCGCTTTTTTTTTAATAACAATAATATACACGATAAAAGAATCCCTTCATAAAACACATGCTCTGCGAAGGCTCGCCGTCGGTCCGCGAAGGCTCGCCGTTGGTCCGCGAAGGTTCGCCGTTGGTCCGCGAAGGTTCGCCGTCGGCCCGCGAAGGCTCGCCGTTGGTCCGCGAAGGCTCGCCGTTGGTCCGCGAAGGTTCGCCGTCGGTCCGCGAAGGTTCGCCGTCGGCCCGCGAAGGCTCGCCGTCGGTCCGCGAAGGCTCGGATTCTACGTTCTTCATATTGTAAAAAAGATTGCATATAAACTAAAATCTATTATATATCAACCGGTTCAGTGTGCCGGCAAAAACATCAACACACTAAAGTTAACGGTTCAGTGTAAATCATACGCTGAATTATTTATTAATCAAAAATCTGTTTTTTATGAAAACTAAGGATTTTATTCCCGGTTCGGAAGACGGATTTAAGTTGTGGGGCGACAACTTCATGGAAAAGTTGAGCGCCATCGGGGCCGAAACCCTGATGCCGCCTGGGACTTACCATGAGCTTGTCAGGCTGCATGACGATTACGGCAAGAAGTACAAGCTTTCCGAAGCGCCGGAGACACGTACCCCCGTAACGGTGAAGTCGCGTATCAAAGCGCATGAAATCTTCGAAGAAGAACTTCGCCTCGTCATCAGGTCCTACATAACTTA
>JAIRMF010000040.1 GCA_031258895.1 Dysgonamonadaceae bacterium
TGAATGGACTTGGAGCGGGAATAACGAAGCCTTTCCCGCAGCTACACCATCCAATTCAGTGCAGGCTTCGGGTTCTAATCGCGTCGGACGCGGCGGCAGCTGGAACGGCTCCGAGTCCGTATGCCACGTCTCTCATCGCCTCAACAACTACCCGTACAACCGCTACAGCATTATCGGCTTCCGGGTTGCGTGCAAAGGAGAGTAATTGATAAGGAAAAATTTGCTATATTTGCACCCGTCTCAAATCCAAAAACAAAGCAAATCATGGCAAAACAAGCAACAAAAAACAATAGAAATTCGGCAATCGTCCTGCTATCCGGAGGACAAGACTCTACCACATGCCTCTTCTGGGCAATGCAAAAATTCCAGTCCATCAGAACACTCTGTATATCCTACGGACAACGACACTTCCTCGAAGTAAATGTGGCAAGAAAAATCGCAGAACAGGCAAAAATACCTTTCCAAATCATCGACGCTCCGTTCATCGGAAAAATGACCGACAACTCCCTGACAAATACCAACATCGAAATGGACGCCCAAAAACCCGACAACGAATACCCAAATACTTTCGTGCCGGGACGAAACCTGTTCTTCCTCACAACAGCCGCCGTTATCGCTCGTACTCACCAAATAAATAATATCGTCACAGGAGTCTCCCAAGCCGATTACAGCGGTTACCCAGACTGCCGAAATAATTTCATCCTCTCCGCTAACACCACAATAAACCTCGCAATGGACGAACAGTTCACAATCCATACACCGTTAATGTGGTTCAGTAAAGCAGAAACATGGGAAATGGCCGATAGACTCGGAGTCCTCGAAATCGTTCAAACACAAACACTGACCTGCTATAACGGTATAATCGCCGATGGATGCGGTAATTGCCCCGCATGTAAATTGCGAAAAACAGGACTGGAAAAATATCTCTCCTCAAAACATAACCGCATGCAATAAAAAAATAGCCCCCAACCGAAAAACGGCCGGGGGCTATTAACTTAAATATCACCGGTGTGACTCAAAAAACATCGGCAGATATTTAGTCGGCACTCATAATAACAACTCTGTTCCAACTGTTCTCCGAATAAGGCTGAACCTTATCCCCGTTCCAGGAAACAGTGATCTTGCTCGATGGAATCTTGTACTTCGTGGTAAGCTCCTTAGCAACAGCCTGCGCCCGACGACGAGAAAGATCCTCATTGTACTTAGCAGTGCCCGTCTTCTTGTCGGCATAGCCTATCACCTTGATCTTCTCTCCCGTATTCTTCACAAATTCAGCCGTGTTATAAATGCCAACCTTCTGGTTCTCATCTACCTTATCACTGTTGATACGGAAAAATACTACGTTAGGTACATAGTTGATCTCGCTCTTGACAACCGGCGCAACATCAGGACACTTCGGGCAGGAAACAGGACGCTTCGAAAGCTTCTCGTTCTCAGCGCGAAGAGAATTGATCTTACCGTTCAAATCGTCAATCAACCCGTAATCAAGCGCGGCTACAACATCAAAGTCCGTCTTGCCGAGCTTAAACGTTAAACCGGCAGTCGCAGTCGTAATAACCTCGTTCTTCCTCCCGTAAAAAACACCGTCAAAATAATCCGGAACAATAGCAGCGCCAAGATCAAAATCAAGATTAACATGCTTGCTCAACCTGAAACCAAACTGAATGCCGGCATTAACCGAAATAGCGTCGGCATGCCTCCTCCAGCCTCCGTGCCCCAGCCACTGATCGTCTTCACGAACACCGCGAGGGATAAAAGCACCGGCAGCCTTACGATCACCATCCTGCTTGTTCTCAAACTTGTGAGCAAAACCAAGACCAAGGTAAGGAGTGAAGTTAAAAACCTTCGTGGGTGAATAAACTCCCCAATAATTGGACAAATTCCACATAGCGTCAAGATGAACATTCAAATAATCATCGTTCTGCCAATAAAGATTGTCCTTACCTTCCCCGGAACGTTTCACCCCGTCCAAAGCTCCACCTTGACCTTTCAGCCTTACTCCCCAATAGGGGGAAAACCATTTGCCAAGCGCAAAAACGGGAACTACCGTGGCCAAATGAGTAGGATTCGGCGCCAGATCATTCTGGTCGGCAAAATAAATCTGACCACCTCCACCTATATGGATGAACCAGTTCTCACCTGCCCTACTGTGTTTAAAAGCTGTTTTGTAACCAGCCTCACTACTGCTCTGAGCCTCCTGCGCAACAGAATAAAGCGCAAAACTCAGCAAAAACGACACAAGAATAAATTTTGTTTTCATAACTAAATGTTAATAATTTATGTTAATAATATTTGTACAAAGGTATAAATAAAAATTTGAATATGCAAAAAAACTTCCAAAAAACAGCGTTTTCCTATCAATTTATTTGCCGAAACAGGGATTTTAACTACCTTTGCAGGCTAACATAAAAATTTCACAATGTCATATTACCAAAGATCCTCCGCCTTCGGAATTCCTGTGATCACAAGAAACCTCCTTATCATTAACGCTATTATCTGGGCGTCTTGTAACCTTATCGGAAACCTGTACATCTACCTCGCACTCTTCAATACCGGTTCGGGATATTTCAAGATCTATCAGCTGGTCTCATACATGTTTACCCACACGGAATTTTCTCATCTGTTTTTCAACATGTTCGCCCTGTTCATGTTTGGTTCGGCAATAGAAACTTTCTGGGGACAGAAACGATACCTTACGTATTATATGGTAACCGGCGTCGGAGCGGGGCTTATACAACTGTTCACAATGTATCTGCAAGGCATCACCGTTCCCATACCCACTATCGGCGCTTCCGGCGCTGTTTTCGGGCTGTTGCTTGCTTTCGGTATGCTTTTTCCAAACACTCCCATGTTTTTGATGTTTCTGCCGATTCCCATCAAAGCCAAATATATGGTTGCCGGTTACGGCCTGATTGAGTTTTTCTACGGAATATCAGGCAACAACGATAATATTGCACATTTTGCTCACCTGGGAGGAATGTTGTTCGGTATTATCCTGATTCTGTACTGGAAAAAAAACAACGGTTATTACGGCAGCTCGTTTTTCAGCAACCTGAACCCATTGAAATTTCTAAAAAATAAACTCCCCCGGTCACGCAATGCCAACACTCGGCGTCGCGAAACGGACTGGGATTTTAATGCCCGAAAGACCGCAGAGAACCGTGAGATAGACAGGATTCTCGACAAAATCAAATTCTCCGGTTACGATAGCCTCTCTGAGGACGAAAAACAAAAACTGTTCAAGTCCGGTAAGAAGTAATGGACGTTATAGGGAGATTCCTGTTGAACATACTGAGGGTTATAGGATTCGTTTTTCTTCCCATTCTTGTTCTTTCCTCGTTTTCGGACCGTGTTTCGCCTCTGGTTTGTGTATGGTTTTCCTATCTCGGCCTGTTCTTCCCCTTTATTCTCTTGGTAAACATATTTTTCGCCTGTTTTTTCATTCTTCTCGGAAGATGGAAGACGGTAATGGTTTATGCGGTTGTCTTTTTGCTGTGCTGGAATGCCGTTCGTACCTATTTCCCTGTTCATTTTCGAAATAGGGAAGTTCCGGAGGGTTGTATCAAGCTTTTGACGTATAACGTAATGCACTTCGACGGTTTCAGGAAGGATCGCAAGGGGTCCAATGCGATATTGAATTATATAAGGGACAGTGAGGCGGACATTGTTTGCCTTCAAGAGTACGGTTACTCCACCGACGGTATTCATTTGAGCGAAAGCGATATCATCGGCGCTTTGAAGAGGTTGCCCTATCACCATTTCGACAGATTCGGGTCTTCCGGCAAGAGTGTTTATGGGATAGCTGTTTTTTCGAAATATCCTTTTTCTCGTACAGAAAAGCTTAGCTATCCAAGTCGGAACAACGGTTCTGTCATTGTCGAGCTTGACGTTGGAGGCAGGAAACTCACTGTTATCAACAATCATTTGGAATCTAACGGCTTATCGGTTGATGACAGGGCGGGTTTTTACGATCTGACAAGCCATCCCGACACCGAGAAGTTTGAAAGTTTCACTCATCTGCTGCGCAATCGGTTATCTTCGGCTTTCAAAGCTCGCGCGAGGCAGGCGGAGGTTATCGCTGAGGCTATATCGAGGAACGGTAATCCCTATGTTATTGTATGCGGCGATTTCAACGACACACCTATTTCGTACGTTCGTCACAGTATAGGCAGTGGTCTTGACGATGCGTTTGTAGAGACCGGTTTTGGGCCTGGGATAACTTATAATCGGCAGCGGTTTCTTTTTCGTATCGACCACATACTTCACAGTAGTAATATCAAAGCTTACGATTGCACGATCGGCAATTTGAGGAATTCCGATCATTATCCCGTATCATGCCTGCTGAAATTTGATTGATTTGTTATTTTTCTTTTTTGTAATGGCGATTCCCGCGGTTTTCCGAGCTTTCCTTACTGTTGAACGTCAAGACCGAAAACTTTGATTAATTTCATTATCTTTGCATTCAAAACAATATAAATTACATTGAGCATGAAAAAAATAATTGATTTGACCGCTCCGATGACTGACGGTGATCCGACGATGCCGATGGATCCGAAGTTATCCATATCGTGGCACTGTACGCTTAGCACGCTCGGCTATAATCTTTCGCGCGTTATTATGTCGACTCATCAGGGGACGCATATTGATGCACCGCGACATTTTTTCAATAATGGCATGTGCGTTGACCAGTTAGAGCTCAGCCGTTGCATTGTCACGGCAATCAAGGTTGACATGACGCATAAGGAGTCCGATACGCCGATTCTGCCTTCCGATATGAAGCCTTACGAGGAGCGGATAACATCGGGATGTGCGGTGTTGATCAGGACGGGGTGGGACAGGTATTTCCCGGGTCCGGAGTTTTTCGCCGGATTTCCATATGTATCCAAGGAGTTAGCCGATTGGTTTGTGGAAAGAAAAGTTGGGCTTGTCGGCATGGATTTGCCTACCCCTAACGGCATTGATTGGAAGTATGTCCATGTAAAGATGCTTGGCGCGGGAATTCTTATTGTCGAGGGGCTTGTAAACATGGACGCGCTGCCGGATGATAGAGCTTTCACTTTTCTTGCTTTGCCGCTTAAATTGAAAGGTCGGGACGGATCTCCGGTACGTGCCGTTGCGTTACTCGACTGATTATAAACGGGGATTGAAACGGTTTGGCAAATGAAGGACATCTTGAAATTGTTCGGCGTAGGGCCGGCGGTAAGGATCTGCTTGTTGACTGTGCCGTGTTTCTTTTTCGCATGCAGGAAGACGCTTCACGACTCCGATACGCTGACCGGCGGACTTATTCATGTTTCGTCGAGCGATGAGTTCCGATATTTTCTGGATGCCGAGATAGATGCTTTCTGTATGCAGTATGATTCTGCGCATATCATTCCGAGGTACGGAACGGAAAAGGATGCGATTCGTCTTTTGGTTGAGGATTCCGTACGGTTTGCGATTGCGACCAGAGGTCCGACCGAGCGGGAGGCCTATCTTTTGAGCACAAAGAATCTTACCGTCCATAAGAGTGTCATTGCTTTTGACGGCGTTGCGCTTGTCACCGGCACGGTTGACTCTCTTTTGTCTCTTTCGACAATCAGGAAGATTCTAAGGGGAGATATTACCGACTGGTCTGAAGTCAATCCGGATAATCATGCCGGCGCCATTCGCATTCTTTTCGACAATCAACATTCGGGTGTTTTCCGTTATCTGATCGACTCTCTGCTTGAGGGGAACGTCGGGAAGATAAGTCCTAATTTTTACAGTGTCGGGACGGCGGCCGAAGTGATTGAGAAGACGTCTACACATTCCGGTGCGCTTGGGTTCGTCGCTTTCGGATACATTGCCGGCGTGAGGGGAAAGTTTGACGACCGGGAGGTTGGGAATTTACGGCTTGTCAGGGTAAGTAAAGAGGATGTTGCGACGATTGAAAACAGCGGGTTACCGTATGCCGGCGATCTTTTGTCGGGTCGTTATCCTTTATGGCGTTCGGTTTATGTTCTTGTTTCGGATCCAAAAGCCGGTTTACCGACCGGATTTGCGGTTTTTATTGCCAACCAGGTCGGTCAGAAGGTCATCCAGAAGGCGGGATTGCTTCCAATAACCGACGCCTGGAACATTCCTGTCGAAATCATTGAGGAGTTTGGTAATTGAGGTTTAGAATCGGAAGATATTTCCGGCGCATTTTTCCAACATTTCCACGCAGAGGTCTATTCCGAGTGTTGATGAATTAAGACACAGGTCGTATGATGCGGCGTTTCCCCACTCTTTATTACTGTAATAGTTGTAGTATGCGGCGCGTTTTTTGTCGGCATGTTCTATCATTACGGACGCTTCTTTTTCCGTGATATTTTTTGAATCGGCAAGTCTTTTTGTACGGTCGTTATCGTTGGCGGAAATAAATATTCTGAGCAGGCGGTTTGATTCGCGTAGGATATAGTCGGCGCAACGTCCGACGATGATGCATGATTCTCTGCCGGCGATATTTCTAATTACGTCGCTTTGGATTTTGAACAGGGTTTCGTTACAGAGACAGTTCACGCTGCCGTTTCCCATGTATCCTGTTCTGAAGCCGAAGTAGGAATCTAAGGCGTTAAAGTTGCTTTTTTCGTCTGCTTTTTCGAAGAATTCCGTTCCAAGTCCGCTTTCTTTGGATGCGATGTTGATCAGTTCTTTGTCGTAGCAGGCGATATTGAGTTTTTGTGCGAGTTTTTCCCCTATAATTTTGCCTCCGCTACCGAGTTGTCTACCGATTGTGATGATATATTTTTCCATTTCGACTGTTTATTTTAATTTTTTCAGTTGTTTTACCTCCATTGTTATCAGGCCGGCGGCAATGATCACTGAGATGAAGTCTGAGACGGCGATACTTACCCATACTCCTGTTATGCCTAACACTTCGGGCAGGATGAATAGGAGTGGGATGAGGATAAGTACCTGCCTGACCATTGACAGTACGATAGATTTGGCTGCTTTTCCGATGCTTTGGAAGAAAGCTGAGACCACCATTTGGAAGCCTATGAGTGGGTAACATGCGAATACCCATCTGAGGCCGTGCGATGCGATGCTGATCAGTTCTTTTTCGGAAGTAAACAGCGAGGCGACGAATTTTGGGAACATTTCTACGACTGTGAAACCTGCTATCATGATGATTGTGGCGTAGAGTACGGATTTTTTGAGTACTTCTGTCACTCTGCCGTACAGTTTTGCGCCGAAGTTGTACCCTGCTATCGGCTGCATCCCCTGATTTAGGCCGATGACGACCATGACGAAGAAGAATGCGAGGCGATTTATGACCGTGTATGCTCCGACTGCGAAGTCGTTTCCGTGTTTTAGGAGTTGTTTGTTTATGAGTATGACGATAAGACATGCTGCGGCGTTCATCAGGAATGGCGCCATGCCGATCGATATTGAATCTATAACTATTCTTTTTTTAAGTTTAAAAATTCCTTTTTTGAGGCTGATCATTGGGCTTTTATTGTTGAACAGGTATATCTGCCATCCGAGCACAATTATCTGCGATATGATTGTAGCGAAAGCCGATCCTTTTATGCCCCATTCGAATACGAAGATGAAGAGGGGGTTTAGGATCAGGTTGATGATAACGGAGTATATTGTTGCCATCATTGATTTCATGGGGAAACCTGCTGACCTGAGCATTGCGTTAAGTCCGAAGTAGAGGTGTGTAAATACGTTTCCGACCATTATGATTAGCATAAAGTCGTATGCGTATGGGTAAGTTGCGTTGCTCGCTCCGAAGAAGTGGAGTATAGGGTTGAGGAATGGGATACTGATGGCGCTGATTCCGACGCCCATTATTATATTCATCGAGAATACGTTTCCAAGTATACTGTTTGCGGTTCCATAGTCTTTTTGTCCGAGTCTGATAGAGAGGAGTGTTGAGGCCCCAACGCCGATCAGGCTTCCGAAAGCTGCCGTCAGGTTCATGAGTGGGAAAGTTATCCCGAGCCCTGTGAGGGCGACGGGCCCGACGCCGTGTCCGATGAATATACTGTCTGTTATATTGTAGAGCGATGCTGCGGTCATTGCTATAATTGCGGGCATAGCGTACCGCATTAGCAGTTTACCGACATTGTCGGTACCAAGTTCGAGAGGAATACTATTTTTCATGGCGCAAAGTTACGAAAAATTAGTTGTTACTTGTTTTTGGCATGATTTATAATTACTTTTGCACATTTAATTTTTATTTGACTATACTTATGAAGAGGAAGATTGCGGTTATAGGTGGTGGATATTCATCCGAACGGGATGTATCGTTGGGCAGTATGCGGGGTATTTGCGACATTCTTGACAGGGAGAAGTTTGAAGTTTATCCGGTGATTATTGACGTTGACGGCTGGAGTGTTGAAGTTGGCGGTGGGGAGTTGTTGGCTGTGGACAGGAATTTTTTCGGTTTTACTTTGGAGGGCGAACGTACGAAGTTTGATTTTGCATGGATCACGATTCACGGCACGCCGGGCGAGAACGGGTTGTTACAGGGTTATTTGGAGATGTTAGGCGTACCTTATTCGGGCTGTGGAGTTTTTACGTCGGCTTTAACTTTCAACAAGTATTACTGTAAGAGGTATCTTGCGAATGTAGGTGTTGTGACTCCGAAGGCCATTTTGGTGAGGCGTGGCGAATTGCCGGACAATCTTTACGTAGAGAATTATTTAGGGTATCCCGTTTTTGTCAAGCCGAACGGAGGCGGGTCGAGTTTGGGTATCACGAAGGTTGATCGGTCTGAAGATTTGGGAGTTGCGTTTAGTCGTGCGTTTGCCGAGGGGGGCGATGTTATTGTCGAGTCTATGGTTAGCGGCATTGAGATTACATGTGGGTGTTACAAGACTGACGTTGTCCGGACGTTACCTTTAACGGAGGTTGTCAGTTACGGGGAATTTTTCGATTACGACGCCAAGTACGGCGGCAGGGGTGCGGAGGAGATCACGCCGGCGGTACTTTCCGATTTGCTGGCCGAATCGATACGTACTACGACCGTCGGGATTTACAATTTGATCAGGGCGAGGGGTATTATTCGTGTAGATTACATTGTTGCCGGTGACGGCAGGGTCAGCATGCTTGAAGTTAATACGACTCCGGGGATGACGGAGAAGAGTATTATTCCCCAGCAGCTTCGTGCGGCCGGTATTGACGCCACGGAGTTTTTCACTGAGCTTATAGAGTTGTCATCGAACTGACCTGCGGGCGCAGGCGTTGTGATCCGGTACGTATATATATTGTGTCGGGCGGTATTTGTTATCGTCCGATGCGTATATATATATTGTATGGGGTCAGTTTATTGTTTTGTGTATGTTCTTTTCGTATTTGCTTACCGTTTTGTGAATCCATATTGCGTATATTCCGGTTGATATTACGCCGGCAGCGGAAAATGCGAGGACTCCTATTTTTAGGTCTGCGAAATATATTCCGACTGATAGGGCGATTGTTCTTATTATCAGGTAGATTGTTTCTGCAAACAGGATTTTGTGTTGTTTACGGAAGACGATGAATATTGGTTGTAGGGGCGAGGTTGCCATCACCATGAACCACCAGGGCGACATTAGTTGGAAGTATGTTCCCGATTCGACCCAGTTTTGTCCGAATACGAAACTGAAGACCGGTTTTGCGACTGCGGTTATTATTATGAAGCAAGGCAGGACGAATATTGCGAGGTTTTTCCAGTATGCTTTGACGATTGGTTTTATTGGTTGGCTGTTTTTTTGGCGGGCTGTGAACTGTTCGAAGAAAGCTGAGAAGAGGGAGCCGGATATTTTGACGATTGGCGTTGAGAGTGCGAACAGGGCGAGTGAGTAGAGGCCTGTTTCTTTTGCGCCGAAGAAACCTATTGCGTATAGGGGCAAGTTTGCCGACAGGGCGTTTAAGAGATTTTTTAGGAGGTTGAAGGTGGGGAAGTCGCGGTATTTCATGGCGGCTTTTTTTTCGTCTTTCCATTTCCCGCGTACTGCTTTTGCGATATGTTTTTTGAATTTTATGTATGCTGATGCGGCGAATATTTGTGATGTTATGCCGGAGGCGGCGAGGGCTGCGCATGTTGGGGAGAGCCATCCGAAACAGAGTCTTGTTGCTGCGTTGGCGGTGTATTGGATTATGGTTGCGGATGCTATTGTTTTAAATTTTTTGTTTCGTATTGAGAGGTTGTTTAGGATATGGAGGCATCCGGCGAGGAAGACTGAGAACGGGATGTAGTGACGGAGGGATGATAGTTGTTCCATGTTGAGCATGGAGAATATTTGTTTGTGGAAAATTTCTGTTGCTGTGAATGTTATGAAGGAGAATACGGCGAGCCATTTGAGGGATATGCCGATTATGGGGGCTGTTTCGTTTTTTTCGGCGATGACTATGGACTCTTCGTATCGTCCTGTGCCGATGATGGTCAGGATTGCGCATATACCCATGTATGTTGCGAATATTCCGAACTGGTCTTCGGAGTATATTCTTGTTATTACGGGGTAGACGGCGAGCGCTATGACTTGGCCGATTACGTTTCCGCCGATTGAGACGGAAGCGTTTTTGATGAGTTCGGATTTTATCTGCATGAGTGATTTTGGTTTGCATTGCAAATTTACTGTTATTTACGTATTGGTGGGATGTTTGTTGGAATTTTATAGCTATTTTTGCGGAAATTTTATTTTTACTTATGTCGGATTTACATTTAAAAAATTCGTTGAAGCGCCTTGGACGAGAGACGGATTATGTGCACAGTTACTCGCCTGATTTACTTGAAACCATACCCAATCGTCATACCGAGAACGATTATTGGGTTAGATTGAACTGTCCGGAGTTTACCTCCTTGTGTCCTGTTACGGGCCAGCCGGACTTTGCTACGATTGTGATTGGGTATATTCCGGACGGGTTGCTTGTGGAGAGCAAGAGTTTGAAGTTATATTTGTTCGGGTTTCGGGGTCATGGGGCGTTTCACGAGGACTGTGTGAACATTATTTTGAACGATCTAAAAAATATTTTGCGGCCTAAGTACATAGAGGTTAGCGGGATGTTCAATCCGAGGGGTGGTATAAGCATACATCCTTTTTGTAATTACGGGCTTGTTGGGAGTAAGTACGGGGAGCTTGCGGATGCGAGGCTTTTTTGTTCGGGTGGGGATTTTTCTTTACCTTCGCGGTCGGAAAATTTGAATACTATATAATATATTGATCAATGAAGAAATATAATTTTAATGCGGGCCCGGCTATTTTGCCGCGGGAGGTAATTGACGGCACGATGTACGCCGTTAACGGTTATGACGGGCTAAGTTTGATGGAGATTAGCCACCGTTCGAAGGAGTTCGGCGGTATTTTGAAGGACACGGTTTCACTTTTTCGGGAGTTGTTGGACGTTCCGTACGGTTATTCTGTAATTTTTCTCGGTGGCGGCGCAAGTCTTCAGTTTTGTATGGTACCGTACAATCTTTTGGAGACACGGGCGGCGTATTTGAACACCGGTTCGTGGGCGAAGAAGGCAATGAAGGAGGCGAAGTTTTTCGGGGATGTTGTTGAGGTTGCCTCGTCTGAGGATTCGGACTACACTTTTATTCCTAAGGACTACGCTATCCCGACCGACGTCGACTATTTTCATGTTACGACCAACAATACTATTTTCGGGACCGAACTTTTCACCGATATTTATTCACCTGTGCCGTTGGTTGCGGACATGTCGTCGGACATTTTTTCCCGTCCTGTTGACGTCGGCAAATATGGGCTGATTTATGGCGGCGTTCAGAAGAATCTGGGGACTGCGGGGCTGGCTTTTGTTGTCGTCAGGGACGATATTTTGGGAAAGGTCAGCCGCAGCATTCCCACTATGCTTGATTACGGGACACATATCAAGGCCGGTTCTTTGTATAACACTCCTCCTGTTGTCCCGATTTATTCGGTGTTTAAAAATCTGGAGTGGATTAAGTCCGTTGGGGGCGTTGGGGAAATAAACGCGCGTAACAGGCGGAAAGCTGCCTTGCTGTACGACGCCATTGATGCGAGCAGGATTTTCAGAGGGACGGCCTCGGTCGGGGATCGGTCGCTGATGAACGTATGTTTTGTCATGAAGGACGAATATAAGGAACTTGAGGGCAGATTTGCGGATTATGTTTCCGCCCGTGGCGTTGTCGGGATAAAAGGTCACCGTTCTGTGGGCGGTTTTCGTGCCTCTCTGTATAACGCGTTGCCGGAGGAGTATGTTGGCGTCTTGGTTTCGTTAATGAAGGAATCTGAGAGGGAAGTAGCATAATTTTTTCTTTTTTTAGTTTTGTATTTTTATTGAGTGTGTAACCCCCGGCCGTTTTACGGTTGGGGGTTATTTTTTGTAGATATGCTTGATATTTTTTTAAAAAAACGGGTAGGGTAAGGAGGTTTGAAAAAATTTTGAAAGATTTTTCGTTGAAAATTTGGATATATCAAAAACATTTCTCAACTTTGCAGTCTGAAGTCATTACTGTTACTATAATATAATGAAGAAGGGTAAAACGGGTATGCATATTTTTAAGATCTGTTCGCCATAATAGTATTGTTTTAGTGTGTGTACCCGTTTTTTTTTTTAAGTAGGACAGTTTGCGTATAAAGTTTTGAA